>CAZAON010000172.1:0-9208 GCA_964486655.1 uncultured Flavobacteriales bacterium | reverse complement strand
AACCTGTATGCTTTCGATTCAACATATGGTGCTGTATGAATTCTGTTTGTTGCAAATACACATCCATTATCCGGACAGGCGTAAATTTCTGTCGAATTCATATACGAAAGTGTATAAGATTGGGTAATCTGCGAATTTACTAATTGGTGACCCACAGAGTCATATTTTAAAAGGCGGGTAATCTCATCCTGATCCACCCTAACCAACGCCCATACTTTATTGTCATTTGTGGAAGAAAAGGAAATTGGTCCAACATTTATTGTGTCATTTCGTACTGTTTGTCCGATTGCATAAACGGGAGTATTAATAAATGTCTGGGCAGTTAAGTTTGTATTAATCAAATTGAGAAATATGGTTAAAACAAATAGTCTTTGGAAAGCATTTAGTTTCATGAGTGAGTAAATTTGTAAATTTGAGAAATATGTGAAGCGTATTTGAAGATCAAAATAATGTAGCAATTTTTTCATTCAAAAAAATAAAAATTCCGTAAAAGTGAAATTCCATGTTAATTGCCCTTTATTCGCTATAAAAAAAGACCCCCTAATAATTAATTTGCCAATTGACAATTTCGGCAATGTGGACAAAAATAGTTGGTGGAATTGAATTAAATATTTCCTACTCTTCGCCCTAATGATTGAAGAGGAAAAAAGCTCTGCATCTTCGCGCCTTTGTATCTTTACCCCTTTGCGCCATTGCGCCATTGCGAGAAAATTTCTTCGGTAGGGTCACCACAGGGATTAAAACTTAGACTTTGGTTGGTTTACTTCGAATCCAATTAGTCGAGCATTGGTATTCCTTCCAGCTTATTCGTAATTCGTAATTCGTAATCCGTAATCCGTAATTGATTCTCAATCCAGCTTCAACACCGCCAAAAACGCCTGCTGCGGTATCTCCACATTTCCCACCTGTCTCATCCGTTTCTTTCCCTCTTTTTGTTTTTCCAAAAGTTTACGCTTACGGGATATATCACCACCATAGCATTTCGCCGTTACATCTTTACGAAGCGCCTTTACTGTTTCGCGGGCGATGATCTTGGTGCCTATAGATGCCTGGATGATGATTTCAAATTGCTGACGGGTAATTAATTCTTTTAGCTTTTCGCACATCTTCTTTCCGAATTCGAAAGAGTGACTGCGATGAACGAGTGCCGACAATGCATCAACCGGTTCGCCATTCAGACGAATGTCGAGTTTTACCAGATCGCTTTCCTGGTAACCGATCGGATGATAATCGAACGATGCATATCCCTTCGAAGTGGATTTCAGCTTATCATAAAAATCAAAAACAATCTCCGCTAATGGCATCTGAAAAGTAAGCTCAACGCGGTCGGTCGTTAAATAATGCTGACCCGTAATGACTCCGCGCTTGCCAATGCAAAGCGTCATAATGTTTCCGATAAATTCTGCCTTCGTAATAATCTGTGCCTTGATGTAAGGTTCTTCTATGCGTTCCAGGAAATTCGGATCGGGCATCTCGCTCGGATTGTGAATTTCAAGTGTCTCGCCATTCGTCAGATAGGCCACATAGGAAACGTTCGGAACGGTTGTGATAACAGTCATGTTAAACTCACGTTCGAGTCGCTCCTGTATAATTTCCATGTGAAGCATTCCCAAAAATCCGCAACGGAATCCAAAGCCCAACGCAACTGACGACTCCGGTTGAAATACCAGCGATGCATCATTCAGCTGCAGCTTCTCCATGGACTTGCGAAGTTCTTCGTACTCGTCGGTGTCGACCGGATAAATTCCGGCGAATACCATTGGCTTCACATCTTCGAATCCTTTAATGGCTTCCGCACACGGACGTTCAACCTGCGTTAATGTATCACCGACTTTTACTTCACTGGCTTCTTTTATTCCCGATATGATATAACCCACATCACCTGTCTTAACAACAGCACGCGGGTCCTGCTTTAGTTTTAAAATTCCTACTTCATCGGCTATATATTCTTTCTCCGTCGCAACAAATTTTACTTTATCGCCTTTGCGGATCTCTCCATCCATCACGCGGAAATAGGCAATGATACCACGGAATGAATTGAACACCGAATCAAAAATGAGCGCTTTCAATGGAGCAGCCGGATCGCCTTTCGGTGAGGGCACCCGTTTTACTATCGCTTCAAGTATGTCGTAAACTCCCATTCCGGTTTTAGCCGAAGCAGGTATAATGTCTTCTCTCCTGCAACCGACAAGATCTACAATCTGGTCTTTTACCATTTCAGGATCGGCACTCGGAAGGTCAATCTTGTTTAGAACCGGGATAATTTCCAGGCCATGCTCCAATGCCAGGTACAAATTCGAAATCGTCTGCGCCTGAATCCCCTGTGCCGCATCCACAATCAGCAATGCTCCTTCACATGCTGCAATCGACCGGGAGACTTCATAGGAAAAGTCAACGTGACCGGGAGTATCAATCAGATTTAACGTATAGTTTTCATTTTCAAGAGTATACTGCATCTGAATCGCATGACTCTTTATCGTAATACCACGCTCCCTTTCCAGATCCATATCGTCCAAAACCTGAGCCTGCTGACCCTCTTTCTTGCTAATCGTATTGGTATATTCTAACAAGCGATCAGCCAGGGTGCTTTTACCATGGTCGATGTGGGCAATAATGCAAAAATTACGAATATTCTTCACTGTGATTACTTGGATTTGGAAGGGTTGCGAAGATAGTCAAAAGAGTGGGATTCTTTACGGGGATTAATGGGATTTACGGGGATTAATGGGATTATGGGATTATGGGATTGGATTTTTGGGATTGGGATTAGTGTTGTGTTTACTGGGATTACTGGGATTATGGGATTATGGGATTGGATTTTTGGGATTGGGATTTGGGTTGATGGTTATGAAGGGACTTTCGGGGTTGTTTAGTTGATTCAATACCAAAATAACTATGTTCTCACAAATGGAAAAAGGACGGAATAGAAATAAAGAAGATTTTGAAAACATTATTAAGGAGCTTGAAAAAGTAAATGATTTCAATGCTAAACTTGTGGCGCAGGAAATGAAAAGAATTTTATCTCAAGGCTGATGGCTTAAAGCTAACGGCTAACTACCACCCATGAACAACGATCCCATAGGCATATTTGACTCAGGCATTGGCGGACTAACAGTAGCAAATGCGATTCAGAAAGTTTTACCGCATGAATCACTTATTTATTTTGGTGACACAGCACATCTTCCGTACGGGGACAAATCACCCGATTCCATAAAGTACTATGCCATTCGTATTGCGCAGTTTCTTTTGGAGCGCAAGGCGAAGATGATTGTTATTGCCTGTAATACGGCATCTTCCGTTGCCTATGAAACGGTGAAGGATTTTGTTGGCGGAAAAGTTCCCGTAATAAACGTAATTGATCCGGTCGTCGAACTTGTTTTAAATCATGACAAGGTGAAAAGAGTAGGAGTGATAGGCACCAAGGGCACCATTCGCAGTGATATTTACGCGAAGAAAATTAAAGGCGGGAATAAGAAAATCGAAGTATCATCGCTTGCAACACCATTGCTTGCTCCTATGATCGAAGAAGGATTCTTCGACAATAAAATCAGTCGCAGTATCATCGGCTCCTATCTGGCAAGCCGCAAACTCGCTAAAATCGATTCGCTCATTCTTGCCTGCACTCACTACCCCCTTATCCGCCCCGAAGTCGAAGAATATTACAAAGGTAAAGTCGACATCATAGACACAGCCGGTGTCGTAGCTTCACATGTGAAAGAAGTATTAAAAACAAAAAAACTTTTAAGCAAAAAGAAATCACCCGTCCACCACTTTTATGTTTCCGATTTTACAAAATCTTTTGAAGAAAGCACGAGGTTTTTCTTTAAAAATAAAATACATCTGGAGAGAGTGAACTTCTGGAAATGAATTACGAATTACAAATTACGGATTACGAATATTAATTGATCAATTGACAATTAATATTCGTAATCCGTAATTCGTAATTTGCAATTCACTTCAACCACGAAGCATACATATTATACCTATCCGGCAACTCCTGCAACAGCAACCTCTGCTCCGGAGTTATCGGTTTTATCTTTCTGGCGGGCGAACCGGCATACACAAAGCCGCTTTCAATTACCTGGTTCTCTAAAACTAGTGCCCCGGCACCGACGATACTGAAAGACTCAACGACTGCATGGTCCATTACTATGGCTCCCATTCCGATCAGAACGTTGTCATGCAGACGGCAGCCATGAATAATTGCATTGTGTCCAATGCTGCATCTGTTGCCTATCACTGTCTTCGCTTTCTGGTAAGTGCAGTGTATGATGGCACCGTCCTGAATGTTAACCGAATGCCCGATCCGGATGCTATTTACATCCCCTCTTACAACGGCATTAAACCATAAACTGCAGTTATTCCCCATTACGACATCGCCGATAATAGTCGAATTCGGGGCCAGAAAGCAGTCGCTGCCCATCTTTGGTTGTATTCCGTTCACCGGAAGAATAAGTGCCATATCTGTTATTTTTCGAGTGGTATAATTTCGTAAATTTATCCTTTCAAAAGTTAACCTTCCAAAAGTGAATATTCAAAGAGTTATCAGATCGTTTATTAATTGGAAAGCCTTTGCATTAATTACGCTGGCAATATCATCCTGTAAGAAGCCGGAGGAGTATCCAATTACTCCCATAATTTCTTATAAGGAGATGTATACTCTTCAAAACGCCCAGGGATACGATACAAAATTGTATGTAACTCTTAATTTTACTGATGGTGACGGAGACGTTGGTTATGATGACTACGGATATAATGATCCGATTTTTGATGATCCTAACAGTCCGTATTACAATAATTTCAAAGTAAAGACCTTTCATTATGAAAATGGTGTTCTCATTCAGGATACAGTTGATATCAGCGCACGCATGGAGAATGTGACCCCCGAGACCCAAAACAAAACTTTAAAAGGCGAGATCACAAGAGACCTTCCGCTTCCGCCAAGTCTCAATAACGACACATTTCATTTTGAGATTTTTATTTATGACCGTGGATTGCATGCCAGCAATACTATTGTTACACCCGATATTATACTTAAGACACGATAAAGTCTTCTGATTTTAACTCAGACTCTGTTATTGACTTGAATGTTCCTTTTTCGGAATGAAAGGCGGCAAGATATTCCTGTTCTGTTTGGCCCTCGGTTGGTACAAGTAATGCTGTCAGATTTAAAGCCGTCAAATCCATGATCGTCGAATAACCCGATCTGCATACGATTTTCTTCGCCCTTTTCAGTATATGAATAAAATGTTTGTCATCTAAATGGCTGAACATTGTAATATTCTGATTTTTATATTCACTCATTTCGCCGGGAATGCCGCGAATGATACATGCTTTTGTTTTATTTTCTTTCAATAACCGGATACAACTTTTTTCAAAAAATTCCCTCTGAGGCTCCGGACCGCTTACGATCACAACAATTTCAAATACATAGTTCTCTTCTGCATTTTTCACTTCGATTTTATCATTACTAATATTGTTGTATTGAATAACTGATTCCGAAAATCTGCTGAGCGCTCCTATATAAGTCAGGTTAGAGGGCAGGTCCGATGAATGTGATAATCTGCCACTCAAATTATTTTCCCCCGCAAAATCAGGCACATGGCATTCGTCAAATTTTTTTATAAAGTATGTAACAAATGCTTTTACCAATGGTTCGAGAATTGTAAAAGGAGGAGGACAAACAATATTTATCTGGTGAGTGATGAAAATTGATTTTATGTTTTTGTTTCGGAGTCCGTAACAATTGTCTGAAACAACCTGAGCAATCCCTTCTTTCCTTATCGTTTTTTTTAACCAGAAGTATTCTCTGATAATTGCAAAAAGTATCGTCGGAAATTGAAGAAATATTGAAAAAAGAAAAGGAAAGCCTTTAAAATACCTGACCCCGTAACCCGGCTTTCGAAGTAATTTTAATTCGGGGAAATAACTTCTGTAAAATTCATATGCTGAGCCTGCTGAAGCAAGAATAACTTCTTTTCCCTCCGACTGTAATTTGCGAATCAAAGGAACTGTGCGAGTCGCATGTCCCAAACCCCAGTCAAGGGCCGCAACCAGTACACGATGATTATTCTTTTGCATTCGCACAAATATATCCGTTTGCCGGAGTCTTTTTATAATTTCGCCCCGTGGGAAAAGATAAACTAAAACGGTTTGCCGAAAATGAAAAATTTGCTTGCCTGATACAGCCTAAATTCAGCTATCCTCCGGCTGACCATCCGTTAAAGGGTAACTGGAGAAAAGACTTCTTTCGTAATGAAAATCCGATCGTGCTTGAACTCGGTTGCGGCAGAGGGGAGTATACGACTGAACTTGCGGGGAAATTTCCTGATTCAAATTTCATAGGTGTCGACTGGAAAGGTGCCCGCTTGTGGAGAGGAGCTAAAACAGCTCATGAAAATCAAACTCCGAATGTGGGATTTTTAAGAATCTTGATTCAGAACATTGCAGCATATTTTACTAAAGGAGAAGTCGACGAAATCTGGATTACATTTCCGGTGCCACATATGGAAACTTCCAGCGATCGTAAACGAATAACCTCTCCGCGTTTTCTCAATCTTTATCGTTCAATCTGCAAAGAAGGAGCGATTATTCATCTGAAGACGGACAACAAGCCATTGTACGATTATACCCTTGAGGTTTTGCAAAATGAAAACCTGAAAGCCCAGTCAGAAACCAGCGATCTGTATGCATCTAATGCAAATGATGTTTTATCAATTAAAACTACCTACGAAAAAATGTGGCTGAAAGACGGGGCGAAAATCTGTTATGTAAAATTTGAATTGCACTGAAATGGCTAATTCGGAAAAACTCGATTCGTTTTTTGAACAGGTGTATGCTGTTGCCAGACTTATTCCAAAAGGACGCGTAACTTCATATGGAGCAATTGCTAAATACCTGGGCACGGCCAGGTCATCACGTATGGTGGGATGGGCAATGAATGGAGCCCATTCGGTAAAACCACGTGTTCCCGCACATCGTGTCGTGAACAGGGTGGGACTCTTAACGGGCAAACATCATTTTTCAACTCCGACTGAAATGAAAAATCTTCTCGAGCGTGAAGGTGTTAAAGTTGTTAAAGATCAGGTGAAAGATTTTAAAAAACTATTTTGGGATCCATCGGTTGAATTGGAAATGTAAAATCGTGTGAAGAAAGCCAGGTTTTAATTTATTGTCAAGGTATCGCAAATTGCGATACCTTATTTACGATGATCATGAACCATCTTTTGGTTTTTAATTTTGTTAGATGGGAAGTCGAAGCCTATCTTTTTTCGTGGTTTTGATTTTTGATCTAATAAATCGTCAAGGTATCGGAATAATAATTCAATATTTTTGTCGTTGTTTTCAAGTTTACGTTTGATGCGTTCTATTTCTAATTTTACTTCTGTGTTATTAACTGCCATAGATCTTAATTTTACAAACAACTCTATGATTCTGATGCTGACTTTAGTTGCGAGTTGACTTTTTAACACATTGGATAACATGAGGACTCCATGCTCTGTAAATGCAAATGGAATCGAGCCCCCTAAATGCTGTTTAGAAGGTATCGCATTTTGCGATACCTCTTATGCTTTGGTCCTTATAGCCGGATTTTTTAAAAAGTATAAGATTGGCTACCGTATTTTTTTTATAGTACATCACTCTAAAAGGGTAATCATTGCCGGTATTCTGGTCATTTTATTTAGACTAAAAAGCACTACCTTTGCGCTATGTCAATTACCAGAGAATTAGTCGTAGAAGCCCTTGGCAACGTTATCGAACCGGATCTGAAAAAAGACCTGATAACGCTTAAGATGGTTGAAAACATTAAGATAGACGGGAAAAACGTTGAATTTGATGTGATCCTAACCACCCCTGCCTGTCCGCTCAAAGATCTGATTCATAATGCCTGTGTAAATGCTATCGTTCATTTCGTAGACGAATCTGCCATCGTAAAGGTTAATATGCTTTCGAGAACAACTAGTGGCCGTGATAATTCACAATCACTTTTACCGGGAGTTAAAAATATTATTGCCATAGCTTCCGGAAAGGGCGGCGTTGGAAAATCAACCGTGGCGGCGAACCTTGCTATTGCTCTTGCTTCAAAAGGCAGCAGAGTCGGATTAATCGACGCTGATATTTACGGTCCGTCTCAGCATATCATGTTCGGACTTGAAAATCAACAGCTGTTTGTAAACGAACGCGACGGCAAACAATTCATGATACCTATTGAAAAATACGGTGTAAAGGTTTTGTCTATCGGTATGCTTGTTGATCCTAATAAAGCGATTCCGTGGCGCGGACCAATGGCTTCGAAGGCGCTTCAGCAGCTTTTCAGCGACGCTGAATGGGGCGAACTTGATTACATGCTCATCGACTTACCTCCGGGAACCGGCGATATTCACCTGACTCTCGTAAGCTCTGTTCCCGTAACAGGCGCCGTTGTTGTAAGCACTCCTCAGCACGTAGCACTCGCCGACGCCCGCAAAGGAATAAACATGTTTCAGCTTGAAACAATAAACATTCCGGTCCTCGGCTTAATCGAGAACATGGCATACTTTACGCCGGCCGAATTGCCAAATAATAAATATTACATTTTCGGAAAAGAAGGTTGTAAAAAACTCTCTGAAGAAATGAATATTCCTTTCCTCGGTGAAATTCCTCTCGTGCAAACTATTCGCGAAGGCGGAGACACCGGAATTCCGGTCGTACTTGATGAAGATACTGTATCCGCAATTGCCTTCAAAGAAGCAGCCGATCTTCTGATCAGAAATGTTGCAATTCGAAATGCAAATCGTCCGGCCATCATGAAACCTGCAACTGTTTAATTGAAATTTCAGATGAATACCGATTTATATCAGAGAGTAGAAAATGCACTTGAACAACTGCGCCCTTATTTGCAGGCCGACCAGGGCAATGTATCTATTATAGATATTACCGATGATATGATTGTTCAACTTCAGTTTCATGGTGCCTGCAGTTCATGCAGCATGAGTGCAATGACATTAAAAGCGGGCATTGAAGAAACAATTTTAAGAATGGTTCCCGAAATTAAAGGTGTTACAGCCGTAAATTAATTTGCATAATTATTTTTCATTTCGGATATAATAGACAAAAATAGTTGGTAAAAAGCTTTGTAGCCCAATACTGACGAGGGTTTGCTTAAAGGAAATTGAAAGTCGTTTCAATTTCCTTTTTTCGTTACATGAAAACGGTAAAAAAAAGTCAT
>CAZAON010000171.1:0-1909 GCA_964486655.1 uncultured Flavobacteriales bacterium | reverse complement strand
TGGTGTACGATCCTGATTGTCGGTAACGATATAGACATTACGAAGCAGGTATGTGCAAAGAGATCTGTATTTCTCTTCAATATCGATGATGCTTAACGCGGGAATACATCCGTCAATCGGAGCAGGCGTACTGTAATTTTCGTCATTAAAATTTTTAAGAATGAAAAAATTAGCCCGTCCTTTTGCAGCCTCGCTGAGCAGATTCACGGCGCGGCTTGCTTCCTCGATATTGTCTATCACAAAATAATTCATGTGAGGATCGAGGTAATTCTCAATGGCAGATTTATATTCGGGCTGACAGTTTAATATTTCGGAGAACAAAGGAGCTCTTCCGGCCGATGGTGAATTTTTACGCAGGTAACGGAGAGATTCAGGATACCCTTCTAGGTTTTCAACCAGGCTTTTTGTCAGATTGAATTCATTTTGTTTCGCGTCCAGCTTACGGGCTTCTGAAATAACTTCTTCTGTATATTTCTTCAGTTCCTCGTCCAGTTGAATGATTTCAAGAGAAAGATTTTCTTCTTTCTGCAGAAGCATTGTCTGTTCAATCTCTTTTTCTTCTTTTAATTTTTTACCGGCTTCGGCACGCTGATTCAGATTATCGTGTTCGATTTCTTTCTCAGTTGTATCAGTAGTGAGACGATCGAGTTCTTTCTGAATGGATTCTTTTTTGGTTTGAGTAACGGCAATACTTTTCTCCGACTCATGCATAGAGAGCTGTATGCTCTGTGCCTCGGATGTAAAGCGATTGATGTCGCTTTTCATCTGATCATGATTCAGACGCGTTTCTTCAAGCGCTGTTTTTAAAGAAGCGAGCTGATTCTCCAGTTCGACTAAAAGGTTTTCTTCATTAAACTTATCTTCTTCAATGCTCTTTAACTGCTCCTGAGTCAGGATTAAATTCGATTTATCCTGGGTGAGCTGGTTGCTTAAAGTTGTCTCTTTGTCTTTCAGATGGGTAAGCTTTTCATTGCTTACTTTCTTTTCGTTTTCGTGTTGGCGAATCAGAGAGGTCTTTTCGTTCAGTTCTTTTTGAGCTTCGGCTAATGCCTTTTCTTTGTCGAGTGAAATAAGTTTTATTTCCTGTAATTCGGCTTCAGAAGTATCAAGCTGGGTATCAAGAGCAATTTTTTCTTCCTGTTGTTTTTCTTCCTGATGCTTTAACTGATCGAACGTTTGCTTGCTTCCCGCAATGGTAAACAGCGCAAGTTCGGTACTCAGTTCTTTATATTGTTCTTTTAATTTATAATAACGCTCGGTCTTCTTCGCCTGTGACTCGAGTTGTTTCATGTTCCTTTCGATTTCGAAAAGAAGGTCATCAACACGATTCAGATCTTTAGCCGTATCTTCTAATTTCTGTAAGGTCTGTTTTTTACGGATTTTATATTTCGAAATTCCGGCAGCCTCTTCCAGCAATATTTTGATGGCGTTGTTTTTATCATTTAATATCTCATCGACCATCTTAAGCTCGATAATCGCGTAGCTGTCAGGTCCGATGCCGGTATCTAGAAAAAGGTCAATTATGTCTTTCAGACGACAAGTAACATTATTCAACAAGTATTCGCTCTCGCCGGTACGATATAGCCGGCGGGTAATAGTTACATTACTGTACTCGGTTGGTAAAATGTTTTTGGTATTTTCGAAAGACAAAGAAACTTCGGCCAGATTGGCCGGCTTGCGGTTTTTATTGCCGTTGAAGATGATGTTTTCCATCTTCTCCGAACGGAGCATTCGGGTTTTCTGTTCACCTAATACCCAGCGTATTGCGTCTACTACATTGGATTTTCCGCTTCCGTTTGGTCCAACAATGGAAGTGACCCCTTTATCAAAATGAATGGCAACTTTGTCGCCAAAACTCTTGAATCCCTTTATTTCTAAACTTGTTAATCTCATATTCCGATTTCGTGAT
>CAZAON010000170.1:0-5411 GCA_964486655.1 uncultured Flavobacteriales bacterium | reverse complement strand
AAGCGAAAGCGGCGCGACCCATAAAAATGGAACTACAACAAAATCCTGAGTGAGTTTATTTGTTACAGACAACAAGGCTACTACGCCCATGAATGAAAGAAATAGCCAAAGGGCTTTATCGATAATAGTGACTTCCTTTTCTTTTTCGGTTTGCTGCTTTACTGCAACAGGTTTAAACTGCCAAACGGAATATGCTACCATTCCGCACAATACAATAAACAACAAATATCCTGCTGACCAAAACCATGTCTGTGTATTCAATTTCAAATACGGCTCAACTATAAATGGATATGAAATGAGTCCGATAAGCGAACCCAGATTTGAAAGTGCATACAGGCGATATGGAGACTTTTTAGGATTCAGCGTAGAAAACCAATATTGAAGCAAAGGCCCGGTAGCAGAGATAAGAATATAAGGAAAGCCGGCTGACAGCGTTAAAATTATCAATATGGATGATATGGGATTTAACGCAAGGTTTGGAATATAATGAGGGGCAACCGGAATTGCTATTATTGAAAGTAACAGAAGTGTGACATGAACTTTGACCTGATTCTTACCGGAAAGATAACGGGTAAGCAAATGTGAGTAACCATAACCAATCAATAATCCGGTTTGAAAGAACAAAAGGCACGTAGCCCATACCGATGAACTTCCGCCAAACCATGGCAGAATATACTTTGCCATCATCGGCTGAACTTGAAATAATAAAAAAGCCGAAAGGAAAATTGTATATGCAATAAACCTCATATTAAGTGCATTTTTAAAAGTGAATGTTATTCGATAAATCTAATGAAAAAGATTCACCAGATCAAATAATTGAAAAACTCTTAAAATAAGTATATTGAATCCCAAATTACCTTACAATGCCCAAATACGTCCTCCCGATTTTCCTCTATATAGCATTGCAATTCCCACATACCGTTTATGCCTGGATATTTCCCGAGCATCGTGATATTGCAGTTTTAGCTATTCAGAAATTAAGTCCGGAAAAACGCACAGCCCTCGACAGTCTCTGGAAAACTGCGAGAAGAGGGTATGAATCACGGCTTACAATTTCAGTTGCAGACACATCTCTTTCGATAAATCCGGCTCAATTAGACTATGCTTCATGGCCGGCAATTGCCGGTGATCATAGCACTTCATCGTATGACATGCTAAATACTATTTTAAACTCCGACTGGATTCTAAAGGTAGCCGATATTGCTGCGGAGTTAAAAGAGGAATTAAAGAATTCAAAATCCAGGAGTAAAAAAATTAATGCTATTCGTGACTCCGACATCAGTCTTCAGAGAGCTGATGAGGAATATGCATCAAGAGCCGGAACAAATAATGTGCATTTTCTGCTTGCAAGACCCTGGGCAGATATCTCTTTAGATGATTATATAGATAGTTGTAATAAGACGGGAACTGAACTGAATGCTGTAGGTGCATATTCCTGGTTTCATACAAGTGCAATCAATAAAGCCAACAGGTATGCCCATGAAAATCTGACTGAACAGGAAAAATCATCTTTGATGCTTGCTGCTTTGGCGGATGAGGCATTTGCCCTTCATTTTCTGGAAGATGTATTTGCGGCCGGTCACATTTCCGGCACATGGGGAAAGGCAGCGTTAAGAAAAGGAACACATGACTTCTATAATGAAAACGGATTAGATGTAACAACATGGAATAACAAGCGATTGATATTAATGGGAGATGCATACATGCGTGATGAAGATGCTGACTTTACATCAAATATCATCAGGTTGAGTCTGGAAGAATTTATTTCAGCAGCTTCAGTCAAAAATGAAACAAATAGTAATCCCGATTCACTTTCACTTACTAACACGGCAGATACTTTTAGTATTTCAATAAATAATTTTATGCATTTTCGAAAGTTCGACAACGAAAAGCTTAAGGAAGTATTACGAAACACTCCTGTACCTGCACTTTCAGATGGATTAGGACAATTGCCAAGATTCCGATCCGAGCTCGGACTGTTTATTGGAGTATCAGGAGGTGTAAATTCTTCAACCGTGCATGGAGGGTTTGGGCCTTCTCAACACACCACGGGATTTATTGGAGGCATAGAAGAAAATATAAGAATCGGATTCGGTATTGAAGGAGTGTTGAATGAAGCGGGAGATGGTCTTGCATTTATTCAATTTGGGTGGAGGCAGGATGGTACGTCTACTAACCAGTTAGACGACTTTGAAACTTCCACAAATGCAGGAAATATAACCTCTGCAATACCCAGCAGATCAGCATACAATTTACGATTCCGGGTTCCGTTTTGTTTGATACCGGGAGATCTGATATTTGCCGCACCAATACTTTTAATTTTTTCTCCCAAGACTTTTGAAAAAATGGCAATTGCCGCGGGAAATGGCGGACTAATTCCCTGGCAATCGGGGATTGCCACGCCTATCGGACGCTTTCAATTTGTGGCAGGAAGAGAAGTTGGAATCAGTCTTTATGGCCGACAGAGAACTAATGATGTAATATTCGTTCCTAACTCCTCTTCTACGTTTTATTATCTGATTGACTACAAATCAACAAAGTTCGATTTTCCGGTTATTGAATACAGACCATTTCGCATATTTTCTAAAGATCAAAGCTCAAGTTTATTGATGCAATTTTCTGTCGGACTTGATATTCCACATACTAATGATGTAATTATTGCTGATGAAAACCCCGTTCCCGAATTAAAATCTGTATGGAGTTTTGATTTCAGAATCATTTTTAACTGGAGGCATTATTTTAAATAGTCATAATTAAGGGCATTTTACCCGATAAATATTGTAAAATGAATAAATTCCCAACCAAAATTAAATGTAAGAAATTGATTGGTTTTTAAATTCATATGCATTTTCAAAGATTCATTTTTCGCATTTTTTATTTTTTTTACTCTTAATATTATAAGTTAATTAATAAACTAAACGCCTATTTTTCATTTAAATGGAACAAATGCACTTTATTTCCAATCGATTTTGTATAACCCTTGTTTAATTACAATTGCACACATTTTGAAAGTTGTGTGTCAACTTTAGATGGTTTTTAGGGTAAGAACAATTTCACATACTTAATTTATCAAAATAAATTATGAAACAATTACTCGCAAAAAGATTTGAATTTTTACTGAACTCAGTTAAACTTATTACGAATCTGTCAGCTTTACTGATTTTAGTCTTAATATCAGTTACAAAAGCAAATGCAGCAGTAACAATCACAAAAGCCAGTGGTGGTACAGGGATATCAGCTGATAAAGCGGCAAATACCCTTTCCGCTCAATACACTACTTTAGGCAATGTTGTTATTACAGAAGGCCTGGCAAATGATTTTGCTGTTGGCACCAATGTAACTATAACCCTTTCCTGCCCGGCCGGATGGAATTTCAATTCTTTCGGATCTGTAATGGTATCAAATGCACCGGGTGATATAAGTTCATCTTCCGTTACTTCTGCCACTTCTTCTTTAATAACAATTCGGATTACAGTTGGAGGAACAACAAACCCCGACATTCTGACTATTTCCGGAATTGAAGTACAGGCTAATGAAGGTGGAAATATTCCCAGTTCGGCCAACATCACAAGAGGTGGTACTGCGGTTATCTCAGGATGCGCATCAGGTGCAGTTATGGCAAACCTGTCACAAACAGCAGGAGCAATGACAAAGCTTGTTATCACTTTACCCGGTCAGGGGTTTACCGACTCAAATATGTTTGCAACAAGCGGTAACTCGGGAAGTACAACTACACAGACAGCAGGTACATCATTTACCATAACAAAAATCAGGGCATGCGACCAGTTCTTCAACGTAGTGACATCTTACTCAGGTGTTAAAACGCTAACATTTAGCGGACCATCAAATGGACTCACTGCCCCTTCTTATATAACTAATGTAAGTTTCGCAAGTGGTGTTTCTTCTACTATACTTACGACTACATTAAAAAAGGCTGAGACAACAACTATTTCTGTAACTGATGGCGTCATTTTCGGACCAAGCAGTACGGCAATCAGTATTAACCCGGGTCCGGTTGCAAATTTCCTGGTTGAATCGGATGCAGGCGGAAATATCGGCACACAGGTTACCGGAATTTCATTTAACATTAAATTAACCGCAAGAGATGCCAATCACAACTTATGTACATACGGACCGAATGTTTTCACGGGAACTGCTGATATAACATCAACCGGTACGCTGTCTTCAGGTTCAGGTACAACTGCTGCATTCACATCTGGTGTACTTAATTCACATTCAGTAACAATTTCAAATCAGGGAAGCTTTACCATTACCGGAACGAGAACCGGCTTTGTTCAGGCAGGAACAAGTAATGTATTTACTGTAAACTATCCTCCGGCATTCCTGACAAGCATTTCGCCTCAATGTGTTACTCCGGGCGGATCAGCATTTGTACTGACGGTGAATGGAAGTAATTTTAATGGGACTTCCGTTGTAAGATTCAATGGCTCCGACCGTACTACCACGTTTGTAAACCCAAACCGTTTAACTGCTAATATTTCCGCATCGGATATTGCATCACCGGGAAGTTTTTTAATTACTGCTTTTACACCGGGAAGCGGTGCTACCGGACCGTTGACTTTAAGTACGAGCACATCCGGTACGGACAATGTAACTATTTGCCAGGGACAAACTCATATTCTTCCCGACGGCATCCCACAAAATACTGCGGGAACATACTTTTCGACAATCATGAATGCGAATGGTTGTGATAGCATTATCACTACCAACCTTTCAATAATTCCAAGTCCGTCAAGAACAGAAAATATTTCAATTTGCGCGGGTTCAACATACATTCTGCCCGACGGAACACCGCAAAGCACAGCGGGTACGTATCAGTCACTGGTTCCAAATCCTCCAGGATGCGACAGTGTAATCACGACGAACCTTTCAATATATCAATTACCTTCGTTAACAGCGACTCCGGTACAAATTGATTGTTACGGAAACACGGGAAGCGTAAATCTGAATGTCGTAAACGGACAATCACCATATGCATTCGGACCGCAATCCACAACAAATCTGACTGCAGGTACTTACAACTATACAGTAACCGACGCAAATGGCTGCGTTGATAATACATCCGCTACAATCGATCCGGCTCCTAGCCAGATTACATTTACAGCGACACCAACACAAATTTCCTGCTTTGGCGGAACCGGAAGCGTTATGTTGAATACTTCGGGAGGAACTCCGGGATATACTTACAACATGACTCCTACTACCAATCTTGCTGCAGGTACATACAATTATCAGGTCACGGATAATAATGGATGTACAAAAAATACATCTGCTACGATCAATGCTTCTCCTTCAGCGCTTGTCGCGAATACTTCAGTGGTAAACACTCCATGTGGAACCTCGAATGGTTCGGCAACAGTTACAGTTACCGGCGGAGTCGGCCCATATAC
>CAZAON010000169.1:0-21472 GCA_964486655.1 uncultured Flavobacteriales bacterium | reverse complement strand
TCTGATTGACAATATCCACTAAAATTTGTCGAAGTGAATAAACACAATAAGACGATGCATGTATTTATTACTATACTTTTCATTGATATAAAGATAGTATTTCCCTGTTATCAATTTTTATATGTTTTACCGCACTTTTATCACGGCTGATACCCTGAATTGAGAAAGCAGCTTCTGGAATATTGAAGGATGGATACCATTTCTATGAGAAAGATATTTGTATAATTAAATTCTGTTTGATTTTTGTCAATTTTCGGACTGACAACCATCATATTTTATCATAAGAATATTTTTCTTTTTTGATAGAAATTTGGATATAGTATGCCGTATATCTTTTTAAGCATTCTGTTTTTAATATTACTGTATTTTTTATTTGCACCGATCTGTCTGGAGTTGAACAGTAATAAAGGATTATATATTCTTCGCTATCATAAATTAGCGAGTGCCAGTCTGTTTTATAGCAATTCGTCTGTTTTTCTCAGGGTAAAAATTATATGGTGGAAGCGGATCATTGACCTGCTCGAAAAAAATGAAGTTAAACCAAAAAAAAGAGTCGAGGGTAAAATTAAAGGAGCCAGGTCTAAGGTTTCCGGGAAAGTGATTTTGGCAATGATTAAAAGTTTTAAGGTTAATCAATTTTATGTCAATATCGACACCGGTAATATGCCGTTAAACGGTATGCTTTATCCCGTATTTCTCTTAGGTAAGAAATATAACACAACGATTATGATCAATTTCAAAGGGGACAATGAAGTACTGATCAACATTGAAAACAACGCATTTCGATTACTAAAAAGTTATCTGTCAAATAAATGGTTTAACTAAAAATTAAAAAAATCATGAACAACTTAAATGAAATGCTCGGAAAGATAACCGAGTTTTTAAAGTCAGAAGCAAAAACCGAAACTATAATCGGTGAGCAATTCAAACTGGGCGAGTTTACCTGTGTGCCTGTAATGTCGGTCGGAATGGGATTTGGCGGTGGCGGTGGGGAAGGAAAGGGTAATTCAAAGTCTGCCGGTAATGGCGAAGGTGTCGGAGCAGGGGCAGGTGCCGGAATGGGAATTGGTCCGGTTGGATTTTTGGTTACCAAGGGGAACGAAATTCAATTCATCCCAACAAAAGCTTCTAAAGGCATATCGGCAGCGTTTGAAAAACTACCCGACTTGTTGGAAAAATATCTTGAAAGCAGAAAAGAAACAGTTTAATCGTTTCAGAATAATTGAAAGTACAATAATGTTCCGGCGGCAAAGAGCATAATTATCAGTGCTGAAAAGCCAATCACATTCGATAACCTGCTATTTGTATATTTCCCCATTATCTTTTTATTATTTGAAATATGAAGGATAATGGCAATCATTACGGGAGAAGTTACGCCATACAGAATTGCTGTGTAAATCAATGCCTGTATCGGACTTATTCCGATAAGATGTATCAATAGTCCGAGCAACAGTGATATGGCAATGACAAGATAAAAGGCTTTCGCTTCGTGAAATTTTTTATCCATTCCTTCCTCCCAACCAAAGGTTTCAGAGATTAAATATGCGAGCGAGCCGCTTAGAACCGGAATGGCCAGGAATCCGGTTCCGATCACACCAATCGCAAAGAGGAGATAAGCAGCCTTGCCTGCCAGCGGTTCCAAAGCTTTGGCAGCTTGTTCAACCGTATCAATCTTGTGAACTCCGGCATTGAAAAGAACGGTGCCCGTCGTGAGAATAATAAAGTAAAACACAAGGTTTGAGAACAGTATTCCAAAATCCACATCGGTATTTATTTCCCGTACGATTTTATTATTTACAATGATGTGTTTTTTCTTATGACGGATTTCTTCCGCTTCCATTGTCGCCTGCCAGAAGAATAAATACGGCGAGATTGTTGTACCGAGAATTGCAACGATAATACTTATGAATTCTTTATTTAATTGAATGGAAGGAATGAAAGTGTTTTTAAGAATTTTCCAAACGTCTTGTTTGTATAAAAACGGAACTATAAGATATAGTAATAAGAAAAGGCAAAGATATTTGAGTACTGCCGCGAATTTTGGATAGGGTAAATAAATTATTGAGATCAGTAGCAATAATGTAAAACCGATACTGTAATAAATAGAAGGAATAGCCGGATAAATAAGATTGGAAACGGCACCCATTCCGGCAATGTCAGCTCCGATATTCAGAACAATTGCGGGAAAGCTGAAAAACAACATCAGGTATAAGAATGGCTTTGAGTAATGCTGTTTTAACGTACCTGCCAATCCGCTTGATGTTACAAGTCCGATTCGTGCACACATTTCCTGGATAGAAGCCATTAATGGAAATGTGACAATGGAAGTCCAAAGGGTCATGGTGCCAAAACTTGCTCCGGCCTGAGAGTAGGTAGCTATGCCGGAAGGATCGTCATCGCTAGCGCCTGTAACAAGTCCGGGGCCGAGAATATTGAAGAAGCGTCTTAAACCTCCCGGTTTACTTTTTTTGTTTTTCATTTTGGTGCGACCAATATTCTCCAGGCCTGCTTTGCAAATTCATCCCAGTTAAATCTTTGAGCATATTCCTGTACATTAATTGAAATTTTTTTCCGCTCGTTTCCATCGATAATGGCATCTGCCATAAGTTTTGAAAGTGAGGCTGGATCTTTTGCGTTAAAGTATTTTGTCAAATTACCGCCTGACTCTTTCAGACTGGAGTTGTCGGAAGCAATTACAGGTGTACCGCAACTCATGGCTTCAATAATTGGTAATCCAAAACCTTCGTATAATGAAGGATAAATAAAAGAGATTGCTTGTGAATATAATGTTGGAAGATGATCATTCTCAATAAATCCGGTCACGCAAATTTGGTTCTTATTAGGATGAGCCTGCAAAGCGCTGAAGAATGATTCCGATTTCCAACCTTTACCGCCGGCAATTACCAGAATATGATCGTTTTGATTTTTTTCTTTGTAAAGGCGAAAGGCTTCAAGCAGGACTGTCAGATTTTTTCTTGGTTCGATTGTGCCCACAAAAAGAAAGTAGGGTTTTGTGATTTTGTATTTTTCTAAAACACCGGATTTGTTTGAATATATATAATTTTCACTTTTGCCCGGGTATATCCGTTGCACTTTTGAACAGTTTTTAGGATAGACTTTGCAAAGATCCTTTGTTGTGTTGTCTGAATTTGAAATTATTACATCGGCTTTATTTAATATTCGTCTGAGAAAAATTTTCTGAAGTATCTGACTGTGCCAACGATGTAGTCCGGGAAACATTATAGGAGTAAGGTCATGTATTATAGTTACCCGTTTTATTTTTCCGGGAAGATTAAACGGGCCGAAGTGTGCAGGTTCAACTACGACATCAGCTTTTTTAAAATATAAGATTAACGGAACAATTAAAAATAGTCTTAGGGAGGCAAAGCCAATTGGCAACCTGGTATTCCAAACGGAAATCTGTTCTGCTTTTATTAACCCGGGATCTTTCTTTTCCCGAATGAGAATTAATTCGTGGCCCGGATTGGTTCTGATTAATGCATTGACCATTTCGCGGGTATAAACATGTATTCCTGCGTTTTGATTATCGATTGGATCTGCCAGAATTGCTATACGCATGAAAAGCAGGCTGCATTAATTTTTACCACTAACAATTTTCTCATAAACTTTAAGTGTTTCAAATACGGTTTTTCTCCAACTAAACTCAAATGAACGATGATGTGATCTGGTTGATAGACGGCCTCTTAATCCTTTGTCAAAAAACATTTTATGCATTTGATCTTTGATACTATTTATATCGAAAGGATTTGCAGGTAGGCCGGCGTCACCAATAACTTCTTTCATTGAACTATTGTCGCCATAAATAACAGGTGTTCTGCAACTCATAGCTTCAAGAGGAGGTAAGCCGAATCCTTCATAAAATGAAACATAACATAAGGCAATTGCTTCGGAGTAAATTACAGGTAGATCATAATCATCGACAAAGCCGGTGAAAATGATGCGTGAATTATCCAAGTGTAATTTTTCACTAAGGTGTTCGGTTTTCCATCCAAAATTTCCGGATATGACGAGATTAATATCGGTATCCGGATTTTCATCCAGAAATTTATTAAAGGCCTGAATAGTATTAGGGAGATTTTTGCGCGGTTCTATCGTTGAAAGACAGAGAAAATAAGGTGATGAACCGAGTTTGTATTTACGGCGAATAATTTCGGCACGGCCTTTATTCACGTTCCATTTGAAAAGGTTGCGGTCGGGAGCTTCATATACCAGATCTATTTTCGAAGGTGGAACCGGATAATTATCCACAAGATCTTTTATTGTGCACTGTGATACTGCGATAACATTCGCATTATTTTCCAGGATAAATTGCATGCCGGCTTCGGCCAGATTTATATTGGTGTTCTCATGGTATTGCGGGAATAATTTATGCGTTAAATCATGTACTGTAACAATATAATTGTGTTTTAGTTTTTTTAAATGCAGCGAATTTTGAGGCAATGGAATATGAATCAAATCAATTGCTTCTTTCATTTCAGTGAGTTTCTTGTAAATTGTCTTCATTGGTTTGAAGAGTTCAATTTCCCTGATGGTTTTCAGGATAACCCTAATTCCGCTCTTTTTATAAATATTGGAAATTGATTTATATGCGTTCGAAGGGAGGTTTTTTTTGACTTTTTCTTTAAATCCAAGCAGAACGTTTTCATAAGGCTGTGGCAAATCGACTTCTTCTCTTATCAGATCTTGCTGATAATTCTCCAAAGAATATATTTTACCGATAACAAGCAATTTGATTTCCCATCGCGGATCACCGTTTTTTAATGCATCCAAAAGATTTGTAAGCAGATTTTCAAGATAACGCCTGATGCCGTCATTGGCAGGTTGCAAAAGTTTTGTCCCCTCAATATATATCCTTATTTTTCTATTTTCAATCTGTGGAACAGCAATTCCCATCTTCTGCATGACTTTATAATCCAATAAGCTGTTTTGTCCTACAGAGCCGTTATAAGTTTCATATCCGATCCTTTCCATGGCTTCACCATGATAATTCCAAAATAAATCCTGAAGTGGCGCCGGTATTTCATCTTTCCAGCCTCCGGATTTACCACGGCGAAAAAATTTACCGGCAAATTCATCCGGATTGAATTTGGGATCTGAAATTTTTGAAATGCCTCCATACATTGGCTTCCCGCTTTTCATTTCTTCAAATTTGGGAAGTTTATGCCAGGCAGGTTCAGGGAGTTTAATGAGTTTTTCTACTCTGGCAAAAGTTGATTTAGGATCTGCAATTAAATCTTCATAACGAATGATTAACTGAGCGCGTTCTACCCATTCATTTACATTTCTCGACCATCCTCCGAAATAACTTCCTTCGGCGGCAACTATTGCTTCCTGCAGATTTGAAATGAATTCTGTACCGGGTTCTACAAGGTCTTTCCTGTGATGTGCAATTGAGACTACCGCATCTCTTCCATCCCTCACAAGATAAATGGCCGGAATAGAAGAATCGTTTGGGATTAAATCGCCGGGTAATAAATGAGTCTTAACAAATTTGTAGCTGTCATAATTCTCATCAACCGGATATGATGATTCTTTATGCCAGGTGCTGGATTCAATTCCATAAACATAATACAATATGTTTCGGAAGTAGGTATTTCCTGAACGTGGAAAAGAAGCGATCCAGCAATCCATTATTTTGTTTTCTTATTATGATTCATAAGAACCTTATTATACAATTCTATATCGCTTTTGTTCAGGTCGGTAATTGTTTTTCTTTCTTTATCTGTAATTGAAGGCAAATTGGATTTAAAGTCATAATTCACATTCACTTTCGGAATATCAACGGGTTTCCACTTTAATTTTTCTGACAAAGTGCGAATGTCATTTTCAAAAAATTCCATAATTCCGATAAAATAAAAATTTTCTAATTCAATACCTTCAATAAATTTACTCATCCTGTTTCTGCTTTTTTCCAGTGACGCATATTCTAAAAGCGTTTCATTTTTTCTTTTTATTAATTCATCATTGGATTCCGCTTCCCGTGCACGCTTAATAAAGAAGCTGTAATTGGAGATAACCCTTTCAACGGGATCGCGAAGCCAGGTAATTATTTTTGCGGAATTTGATTTATGAAGCTCCTTTATATCGTTATAATAAAAATGGCCGTGAATGACTTTAATTCCACTTTTTAATTGAGTGATAAACTGTTTCGGTTCTTCGACTGTTTTATCTTGAAATTGTTTAGCTTCGTAATGAGCGACCTGATCGTTGCCGTAAACAGCATTAAGTATTGAAAGAAAACTCCGTCCTGCAGTCTTTGGAATATGTATGGAAATAATTTCGATCATCAGTACATTTCCACTATTTATTGATTAATGAATTTCTGATTTGAAGAGCTTCGTTGTATATTTTAACATCTTCCATGTTTAATTCACGAATTTCATTCAATAGATCGGGGTCAATGTTAGAATCACGTAATGGTGTTAAATTGTGAAATAGAACTTCCGGATTTTTTTTCCATTTCAAAACGTTCGAAAGCCGTGAAACTTCCATATCGAAGAACTCCTGGATGCCGACAAAATCAAATGATTTCAAAGGGCGGCCATTCAGAAATTTAGCCTGCCTGTTTCTGTTAAGATCAGCACGTGCATATTCAATTAGCGACCTTTGGAGTTTACTTAGTATATTCAGGTTCTTGTTTTCTTCATCCAGTATTTGCCGGAGCCTGGATTCAAGATAGAAATAATTTGAAATAACCCGTTTGACAGGATCTCTTACCCATGTTATAATTTTAAAGTTTTCAGGCAGAGCAAACTTCTCAGTTAAAGTATTGTAGATAAAGTGTCCATGAATGACTTTTACTGAGGGTAAAATATTTTTGCTGTATATCTCTTCGTTCAAACGAACCTCACCTTTTTCATTGATGTCGAAACGAACAACTTGTTCTTCGCCATAAACACTTTTCAGGATGTTTCTGAATGAGGTGCCGGCTGTTTTCGGAATGTGTAATGATATGAGTTCAGGAACTGATTTTCCGGAAAAGAACATTTCTTTATTTATCGTAAATTCTATATGCAAAGAAGCATAATTTTTAGATAGTATTCGTTTCGATTGAAAATTCAACAATCATAATAATATGTATATTTGCGTTAATTCACTAAATAAATCAGGCATACTCATATGGAAAAACTGCTTAAAGTAATTTCGGCTTTTATGATTATTATTTTTGTTACTTCTTGCGACAGCCCAAGTAAACAAATTGATAGTCAGCCAGTTAGTGACAACACGACTCAGGTTGCAGACTCGTCTGCAGTTGTTGAAAGTCAAACGGCAGAAGCCGGGACAGTTCATAATGGCGATAGAGGACCCAGGTCGGGACAGAGAATTACCGGTGAGCTTACCGGTCAACAAATAGTTGAAAATGTTTCAAACAAATTGAATGACAAACTAAATTTAACCGAAGAGCAGCATAAAAATATTACAGAAATTCTTTCAAAGAATTTGACAGCAACAGGTGGAAGTTTGGAAGGAAAATATCCGGTTGAAACAGCAAAGAATATGGCACGCGATTTAAGAAAAACATCAGCCACATCAATCAGCGGTGTTCTTACTCCTGAACAAAGTGAGCGATTTAATAAGTTTATGAGTAAATAATCCTATGAAAAATCTTATAACTTCTATTCAGGTAGCCCTGATAATTTCAATTACCGCATCTTGTAGTGGTCCAAAAAAGACAGCTGAAAATCCTGCAGAAAAACCTGCTGAAATCTCTGCTGATGTAAAGTCGGGACAAAGTGATGTAAAGCCTGATCAAGCTGAAGTGAAGTCCACGGCTGATGCAAAGCCAAAACATGTAAGTGAGACAAAAACCGGCAGCCAGATTGTGAGTAATACTACCGCCAATCTTGGTAAAAATCTGGGACTTTCCGATTTGCAGAATAACAGAGTAAATGATTTGCTACTGGTTAATTTTTCAAGTATCGGAGGTAGTTTGGATAAGTCATACCAAAATGAAGAGGCAAAGAGTCTCAGACAGGAACTCTTACAAAAGTCAAAAGATCAGATTTCAGAAATCCTCGATACGCAGCAAAAGGAGAAATTCAAAACATTTATGCTGCAGGTAAAATAATCAGTTGATTATTTTATACTTTTCAGACGGGATAAAGCAGTGAGTTTTCTTTGTTCATATTTATAAAAGGAATACAGTTTGAGAAACTAAGTCTTGGACAGCAATAATTCGAAAAACAATCTTACTCCTTTATATGGAAAAGTCCACAATGGCCCTTTCGGGCAGCTATTAAGTTATGGACGCAACATTATAAAGTATTCATATTTGTTACGGCAACTCGTAAATGTTGACATAGTTGTCACGTTCAAACGATCGTTTATTGGATTGTCCTGGCTTGTGATTACGCCGATACTTTCTGTTCTGGTATGGGTGCTTCTCCATAGTGCCGGTATTATTGATCCGGGTCAAATGGATATTCCCTACCCGGCATATGTATTGCTCAGTACTTCGATCTGGAGTTTCTTTCAGGGGAGTTACAGTATTACAAGTAATGTTATTAATAATAGCGGACGGTTTTTAGTTACAGCCAAATTTCCACACGAAGTCTTAATCGCGGAACAGATTATCGTTCACTGCATAAATTTTTTCATTCCTTTTGTTGTCAATATCGTCGTCTTAATTCTTTATGGAATTAAGTTAAGCTGGATTGCCTTGTTGTTTCCATTGACTCTAATCCCACTTTTATTGTTAGGAACCGGCATTGGATTACTAGTGGCTTTGCTCAGAGTTGTGGCAGTTGACTTTAGTCGTCTTGCCGATTTGTTTATCGGATTTCTCATGTTTCTTACACCAATCGTATTCGCGCCAAAGATCGAATTGCATTGGCTTTCCAGCATTGTTAAGTATAATCCATTGACATATCTGATTGGCTTTGCCCGGGACCTTTTGACTCAGGGTGTATTTTATGAGACAAATCTTTTTTTATTATTCAGTGGAGTTAGCCTGGTGTTTTTTATTTTTTGCCTTAGAATTTTTATGAAGTTTGAATCGAAATTATTAGAACGACTTATAATTGTTTAATCTTTCGGACATGAACAATGAACAGGTTATTTTATCGGTACAGGAAGTATATAAAAAATTCACGAAGGATATTAAGTATAACATGTTTTATGGTATCAGGGATATGTTATTCAATCCTGCATCAGAATATATGACCTTGCGGAAAAATGAATTCTGGGCACTACAGAACATTAATTTTAATTTGAATGAAGGAGAAATTTTAGGAATTGTCGGAGCTAACGGATCAGGAAAAACAAGTCTGATGCGACTTATCGCCGGTATCTACCCACTGGATAAAGGACAAATACTGGGAAGGCCCGGACAAAAGATTACCAGTGTTTTTGCTTTAAAAGCGGGAATGCAGCCATTGTTTACAGGCAGAGAGAACATTCATATTAAAGGTGCTCTGTTCGGAATGACAAGAAATGACATAGAAACGAAAATGTCTTTTATAGAAGAATTTTCAGAGTTGGGTAATAAGCTGGATGTTCCATTTGGAAATTATTCGTCGGGAATGAGCGCCCGTTTGGCCTATTCAATTGCAATCGCTAATGATCCTGATGTTTTTATAGTTGATGAAGCACTTGCAGTCGGTGATTCAGTATTTAAAAGCAAGTGTTTCGAACATCTCAAGAATTATGTGAAGCAGCCTGGAAAAGGTGTATTATTTGTATCAAATAATATTCACAAGTTACTGAAAGTTGCCAGCAGAGTTATCGTTATGGATGAAGGTAAAATCATTTACGAATCAAGTGATATCCAGAAGGCATTACATTTTTATATAGAGAATTGTCTTCGCCATGTGGATCCAGTCAGGCGACAAAAGATGTTAGAAACTGTTGAATATTATGATATGTGAGTTTTATTTATGTGAATTATAATTTTCGAGAATCCGTTTTCTTAATACTTCATTTTTAATTAACTCATCATACATTTTTTTTGATAATAACTCATGTCCCTGAGCGTTAGGATGTCGATCCCAACGACGAAGAATTATATCATCTTCTTTAAATTCGCCATTGAAGTCTTGTAAATTGAGAATATAGAACCCGAGATTTTTTGCAATCTCTAAAATCTGAGCATCTTCTTCCGGCGTATAATCTCCGTCAAGGGTTGGAACAAACATCCATACCGGAATTGCACCCATTGAATCAGCTTTATTTTTAATGTGTGTAAGTCCCCATACAAGAATATCTTTCATCTTGGGCCAAATTGCCCTGGTAAATGTACCTTCATCTGTCTGTGCCGGTAAATTTAAATCCCTGAATAAGTTTTTTAAGTAATCATATTCCAGAAAAAGGCTATCGGAATAAATTTTGTAAAAAACAGGTCTCAATCTTCTCAATTCATGGGAATGAGCGGAGTATATAATAACTTGCGGATGAAAAGGCGGCACGATTTTATCAAGACGTCCGAGATGCTGAGGTAAATGAGTTCCGGGAACGGCAAAATTTACTATTTCTACTTTTTCATACGGACTAAATATTTTTTCTTTTGTCAACCGGTCTTCTAAAAGATTCTCAAAGGTCTGTTCGTTTGAAACCCCACTGCCCATTTCAATTGAACCTCCCAGAAGCGCCATTCGTAATGTATTTTCAGGGGCTTTTAATTGAACAGGTCTGTCCCTTAGTCCGAATTCATTTGTCTGCAATCGCGCGCCTTTAAATTCAAGATCTAAATTTGGTTTTAGACTTTTATTAACCAGATCTTTTGTATTTACCATCGCATTTAATGCATGAAGTTGTTGCCAGTCGTTCGTCTTCTTAGCCTCAATTTCTTCTAATGGATTATCAATAAGATCTGCATCCGCTAACATGGTTTCATAATATCCTTTAAACTGATTTTCCCGGTCAGCAGCATTGAGCAGAGTATGTGTTATTGGATTCATATCAACTTTCAATTGTTTTCCAATTTGAGTACTCAAAGCCGGGACACCAATTAATGACATTAATAATATTCCGAGTATGCTAAATATATAAAGTGTTGAAGTAGTTATTAGTTTGGGCTTTATCCGTTCAAAATTAAATCTGAGATATTGATAGAAGATACCAATTACTAATAGTCCGGTAAATATTCCGATAAGTTTTGCTATCTCTGCTATAGAGACGGATTTCCAAAGCCCCAATAATCCCAGCCAAATATCAATCGAAGAAGTAGTCCACCACGACCATAGAAAGGACATAAACATAAAAATGCCGATCACTCTTAAGGAAAGCAAGAGAGATTCCTTAAAATTAAAGCCGGTTTGTAATTGTTTTTTTTGTCTTGGCCTCGTCAGGTAAACCGAGTTTAACATCACTGCAATTCCAAATACAGCCCAGAATGAAATATCCTGAATTGTAAAAAGGATTGAACCGCGTATCCAAAACCACTGGTAAGCATGCAAAAACCAATTAACCGCAAATGTGATTAGAATACTTACCGCAATTGCTTTGACTGTGCCAATATGTTTAACCTTAAAATAGATAGGATAATAAAATACCTTCATGACGAATTCGCGCCAATACATATTGATTCTTCTCCACAAATCATTGAAACTATCAGCAAAAAAATAATGGTTGAATGTTGGCGGGAGATCAAAACCAAACAAGCAGATGACTCCTGAAGAAAAATGGAAAATACCGGCTAGCCTTACTATAAGTGCATATGTGCTTGTAATAAATTGCAACCAGTCAAATACATCTTGAATATCATTCGGGTTCGGAACGAGATAATAATAGATCAGCCGGTAAACAAAAAGATGAAATACGCCATTAGCCATTCTCATGACTCCTTTGCGGTAAATTTCATAAGCGGGTTTGGAGTAATAATTATTAATAAATGTTTTATAATCAACTACCGGAAAAATTACAAATATGAGGTTAGGCAACATGAAGAAGTAATTTAACCTTAACCAGATACTTGCCGTTTTTTTTGCAAAGCGTTGCTCGTATAAAAATAAAATTGAACGAAACATAAATAGTCCGCCTAAAACCGGTAATAATGTGCTGCTAAACGGCAATGGCAGATACTGCATTCTGCAAAATCCCAGAACCAGTCCGGCTGAAATCAATAAAATGGTTCTCTTTCTGACACTTAACGGTAAATTGAGGATGCCAAAAAGTGCAAATGATAAGACAAGTAAAACTAGTCCTTCACGCAAACCAAGTAAAATAATGATACTTATAATGCATAGGATAAAAAGAAACGGAAGTCGAAAAGTTAAAGGGATTACGCTGTAAATGATAAAACCGGCAAGAACTACAACGAAAAGCGTGAATAAATTTAAATTTTCTTCAAGGTGTAAAAAATATATGGCTGATAATATTGCGATCAGGCCACTCAGAATACTAATAAAAGAAAATGGCGTAATGGAGGAATTGTCCGAAGAGATTGTATTATTTGGAACTGATTTTATCATAAACAGAAATTTTATTGCTAATACCTCTCTATTGTTTCTAAAGGATAAAAATCCAGATAGGCTCCTTTGGTAGCAAGCAACTGTGTTTTAATTTTGTGTGTTAATCCAGAATCATAAAGCGGATTTGTGTTTTTACTTTCAAGGTATTCCGTAAGGTTGGTCTGTGAAGAACTTATAGTTTTAATAGCGTTCCCTCCGCTGGATATAATTTCTTCATAACGAATATAAGTAGCTTTAGTTGCTTTCAAAAAAGCTTTATAAATATTATCCAGGAGTTTCACCTGACGTTCGATTAGGTCCGAAATACCAGCCAGTGAGGCAAACATTAATGGATCGAGAGTTTCCAATACTTTTAAATTTCCCGCTGAAACCGGAGCCTTTACGCTGTTCCAGGATGCAATTGTTGCAACAGGATGCCTTATTAGGATATAAACCGGAAAATAGTCCTGAAGTTCAGGCAACAAAAAAGTAAAGTGGGCATTATGTTTAATGATTAACTTAAAATCGGGAGTGAGTGGTTTGTCAAAATGAATCAAACCTTTTTTTACTATACTCTCTCTGCCGCCTTCTCCGGAATCACCGAATGGGTTAGAGGGAATCATTCCCTCGCTTACCTTGGAAATCGCCATTCCGTTATGGAGTAGTGATTTTCGCATTTCCTGAAAAAAGGAGCGAACTGATCCAAGACCTGTTTGGCGGTCAGGGAACATCTGTAAATTCATTGGTTCATGTAAAGCGATGGTGTCCGGTAATTTGTTTAATAAAAAACAAGCCAGCGTTGTACCTGATCTGGGCGGACCGGTAAGTATAATATCGCTATGCATCGGATTTAATTTTTTGAAGCAGCTGAATTACTTCTTCTTTTGTGTAATAATTCCAAAAATTCCCTTCAGAATTCAATAGTGTTTCTCCCATTTTAATAACTTGTGTTTTGTTGTAAAGATCACTGGAATTTTTATTCTTCAGTGAGAGGAAAGAGGGATTTGGTTCACCTTTAGCCAGCGTGCTTAATGTTTTTAAGGGCGATTCTATCAGTTGTTCGTAGCGGATAATTTGTCCGTCTTCTAATTCTTTATACTGTCCAAAATACCATGAAAGGATAAAAATTTGTCGTTGAAGAATGTCTTCTCCAATGGCATTAAGTGCTTCATGGAAAGCAGGATTTAGCTGTGCCGACTTGGCAACTTTTCCTTTCGAGACAGGAAGATCAACGCTAGTCCAGGATGCCAGAATTGCGAGTGGATTCCGAATAATAGCATAAGTTGTAAATTCCTTTGCAATACACGGAAGCAAAAGACTAAACTCTGCGTTGTGTTTCATGATAAGTGTAAAATCCCTGTCAAGCTTCTTTTCAAAAACAATGGGTGAACGTTCAATGACTTTTTCTCTCTTATTAGTATCGGAACTATAAGCGTTATCAGTAATCTTTCCCTGATTGGTTCGGGCTATTGCTGTTCCATTTAGCAATAAAGATTTTCTAAATGCCTGAAATTTTCTTCTGATATTTTCTTGTGCGGATTTTGCATTCTCAAACTGATCTTTATCCATCGGTTCATTCAATGCAATGGTTTGAGAAAAATCACAAAGCAGCTGGCATGCGAGTGTTGTTCCGGAACGGGGAATTCCGGTTAAAAGAATGTTTGTTCCTTTGTTACCTTTTTTTAAAAAGTCCCGTATTTTTCCAAATCTCATCTGCCTGATGCAATAATTTTAATAGACTTTCTTTTTCTTTTTGAATTTCATGATTGGCCGAAATGGATCTGCCGGCTTTTATCATTTGCTCTTTTTCAACCGGATTCATTCTCAGAGCTTTTAAAGCCGCTTCAAATAAAGATCTTTCAGTGTATTCAGGTTGTAAACAAGTGACATTCGGAATACAGAAATCGGTGTTTCCAACGGCATACGGACAAACAACAAGTTTGTTCATTGCCATTGCTTCCAATGCCGGTAAATAAAATCCCTCAGCTCCGCGTTCAGCATCTAATGGTAAAAATACGACTATTTTAGCCCGGTTCATTAAGTTAAGGAAATCCTGTCGGGTTGGTAGTTTCGGTGGTATCTGAACTGCAATTTTCCAGCGGTTAAATCTCCAGAAATTTTTTCGGTCTAATCTCTTTTTTATTCTCCCGGCCAGTTCCGGATTTTTAAGTCCAACAATTAGCAAATCGAGATCAGGATTTAAATTTGGTTGGGGGAGCTTGCTAAAATCTATGGCATCGGGAATCAGATATACCGGGCCATTTACTCCAAAGTCCTCCAGAATTTTTTTGCCTTCGGAACTTTTAGCAATTCTGATAGCGGGATATTGAAGGAATTTATGCCGGGGGTCATCAGGTCTGGTGTGTCGGGGTTGTGCGATATTTATAACAGGAACCGGGGGAGAGGCTGCCACTTCAGGAGGAAGTATTTTCCAGTCATGACCGGCGAAAAACAAGATGTCTGTTGGTTTTATGATCCATTCCTTCAACGCATCATTCCTGTAAGGAAGCCAATAATTTCCCGGGTTGTCATGCCAAATGGTTTCGGGACCAAAATAAACATGAGGCACAAAAAAATCTGATGATTTAATGTGTTCAAATGCATCTCTGGTTTTGAGATGCCCGCCACTGGTGCCCCCATTGTATTGCGTCCATGAACGATGAAATAAAACCCGTCTCTTTTGCATTTTACAAATGTAAGTCCTGATATAATCTTAAGTAATCTTCAATACTTTTTTTTAACGGGAAGTAAACCGTTGGGTTTTCATTCCATTTGTTTTGAATGGCTTTTTCAAGCGCATTGAAAATTCCATCCGCATTTAATGACTCAATGATAATATGTTTTCCGCTTACCACTTCACTTAGTGCACCTTTTCCTGATGATATAACCGGAACACCCATGCCGATAGACTCAGCGGCTACAAAGCAAAATCCTTCACTGTATGATGGAATGATTACACAGGAAGATCCGGAAACTTCGGATAATAATTGCTCTCTCGTAAGATTGTGAAGAAGTAAAATATTATTTTCGAGTTTAAGTTTTCTAATTGAAGTAATAATTTTTTCAAATAGCTTTTCCGGATATGTCGGGATAATTAGTTTAAAGGATGCATCCGGGTACTTCGAAATAAATGCTCCTGCAGCTTCAATTAAAAGTTCTATTCCTTTTGATATGCCCAATCTGCCGAAAAAGCAAATTGTAAATTTTTGGGGAGGATGAAATTGAAATGGTTTGAGTGAATCGTAATCTATTCCGTTGTAAATTCTGGATATTTTATTCTCAGAGATTCCGCTTTCTATCAATGATTTCCGGGTGTAATCCGATACCGCTATATACCGGTCAAAAGGAAGTTTAAGAATAAATTTCTCGTAAAAATAATAACAGGAAAGCAGAAATTGTGAGGTATATGGCAAGCGAAACCAAAGTTTTCCCCAAACTTCATGGAATGTTATGATTACTTTCTTTCTTAAAAAAAATCCGGCTATGAATGCCGGAACGGCGGAATTGTATGAAGTGGTATGGATACAATCCGCGTTTTTCGCTCTTCTCAAAATTTCGGGCAGACCCATTATGGTGAACAAAAACCTATTGTAACAACGAACCCGCGAGATTTTAACTCCTTTATATACTTCACTTTTTTGCAGTGAGTCATTATGTAATGTCGTTACTACTGTTATATCATGCCCATGTCCGGCTAATGATGTTGTCAGATTCAGAAAGAGTTCTTCAGCACCGCCCACATATGGATAAAAATGCTCAACAACAAATAGAATTTTCATTTTTTGTTTTCATTCTGAATTTGCTTTTCGAGAGCAATTTTTCTGACGAGGTCGGTAATTATTTTGTTTTGCTTTTTAAACGAATTGAAAAGTTTAAAATTAAGGAAGAATGAAATAGCGAGTCCGATAAAAATAATACCATTAATATGATCTTTTATTCCGATTGATTTAGAAACAAAAAATGTGATCTCATCCGGGAAAATAGCCACAATGGAAATGAACAGCCATAAAATCACCCAGAGTAATGTTTCAAAAAAGGAATTGATTCCGATTCTGAACTGACGTAATGTGTACGCCATTCCAATCATTCCCACCAACGGTACAATAATCTGATAAATTCTCATTTTTATTTGTTTTTAAACAAGGCAGAATGCAGCAAGTTAATGAAAGTTCTTACTCCGGTGGAAAGGTTTTGTCCTTTTCCATCAATCTCCGGAATATAGTAAACTTTTATGGGAACGTCAATTACTTTGAGATTGTGTTCATGAGCTTTTATAAAAATCTCACTACAATGCTCAAATCTCTCCTGTTCGATTATTATGCTATGTAATGCTCTTCTGTTAAATACCTTAAACCCTGATTGAGAGTCGCTCACTTTTCTTCCGGCAAATATGGATGTAATAATATTCGCGACCTTATTATAAAACCTGTTTTTAAATGGGATGTTAGCCGAGTTTTCGATAAATCGGTTGCCAATCGTAATATCCGCATCAGATTCAAAATGCGCAGTCACTAATTTACCTATATCATCAGCGTCATGCTGGGTATCGGCATCCAGCATAACAACGGCTACTGGGTTAATAATTTCCCGGCAGAATTGAAGTCCGGTTTCAGTTGCCGCGCCCGCACCTCTGTTTACAAGATGGCGGAGTATAATTGGATTTAAATCCATTATCTGTTCTATCGAATTGTCGGTAGATCCATCATCAACCACAATGATATTCTCAAATCCTTTTTCTTTTACGGATTTTATAACCTTTCTGATTCGATCTCCTTCATTGTAGGAAGGAATAATAATATATATATCGGATAGGTTAAATGACAATTCTCTAACTATTAAAGGATTTCAAATAATGCATCCGTACCCGGGTCGATAACACTTTTTCCAATTACCTCAAATTTGGCTTTGACTACACCGCCATTTACTTGCATGTCCATATCACCATCGGGTCTTTCAACAATTCTGTTTGTGAGCAGTAATCTTACTTCAGGATTATTTACCAGGGCTCTCATTAAATCATCAAATTTTTTGGTTAATGACCTGTCAGGAGTCCTGTCAATCTCCGGAGTTTTTAAACTTACCAGAATATACCTGATGTTATTCTTACGGAACTCAGCTGCTAAAAGTGATTTTTCATTTTTTGCCTGTGCATAAATTCCGCTGAAAATGCCAAGCTGATTGTCCTTATACACTCTTGAGTCATTATTGGCAATATAGTAATTGAGAAAAGTCGAGACATTGAGAATTTTTGAATTCTTATCTCTGTTTAATGTTTTTACCATATTCATTTGTGTCTGCGATAAAAACTGTTTTTGTACTTCCTTTTCATCCAGGGCCCCAATCGCATACCTGGAAAAAGGAACATCGAATATTTCATTGAAATTCAGATTGCTTTTATCTTTAGTATACAGAAATTTGGGCGGCATAAACTGGAAAGGCAGTATGAGTATAAACCATACAGCCGAGCAAATAATTACATAACGACTAATAAAACCTTTTCCATACGAAGATTGTTCGTCATTAGTTACTAATGTTGCAATTATTACGGGTATAAGTGAAAATCCAACAATGCCATACCAGATGATTCCGCTGGAAAGTATCAGCCAATAAAGTACTATGCAAAAGACAAAAGCAATCATTGTTTTTGATTCAAGGGACAATCCCTCAATTCTGCTTTTGTACAGGAAATAAAATGGAATTGACGAAATTGAAATGATTACGAAACACAAACCAACAGATTGCATGGTAAGATATTCATACATCGGGATCAGGGATACTTCAAACTGAAGTAATATTTTTTTAAGAAATAAATATAATGGCAAAAAGATATCCCGGAAAAGTGTATTTCCCGTAAATCCATTCGCGTTGATTATTTCTAAAATTGAATTGGTATTAATTATGTCATTTTTAAGATGGACAGAAATCAAAGACACAATAAGTATCAGAAAAAGAAGCGCTATTTTCAAAACATTCCATGTAATTTGCCGGAATGAGAATATAAACATAAACAAGGGGAGTAAGATTAAAAGCAGAATTCCGCTGTCGTTTGAAATCAACTGCACGTTAATTTTCATAACCATGTCGTATGGAAGCGAGATGAACCTTGCTATTCCGTGTTCATAACCAAGATATCTTCTTATTTCCTCTTCCTTTTCTTTATTAGTGGAATAATTAGCTCCATTAGGAGTGGTGGTTTTTATTTCAGTTGAATTGCTTTTTTGTGAAACTTTATTTTCCTGTGCTGATGCGGTAAGGATCGCTAAAGGATTTATACCGGATAGTTTATTTTCCGAAATATCAGATGCCGCAATTAAATTTTGTTTTATAGGAACACTGCCTGTTGTTCCCTGTGATTTTTCAAATTCGGGATATAAAACCGGCAAAGGCGATTTACCGGTGAGAATACTGTCTATTGAAAGTTTTTTGTTTTCAGCAATGTTCTTTATCGCCCAGGGAAGAAATGTTATTCCCGTCGCGACAAGAAAAACAATAGCTTTTTTGCCGGCCATAACGACACCTGTGCGGTTATTTTTTAAAGCCATAAATAAACACGCTATTGCCAAAGCAAGCGGAACGATAATACTCAGGAGTTTCTGTGTATTTTGAAAAGCTGCAAATCTGGTTAGGTCAAGTGCAAAAATTAATGTGAGGTTTAAGAAGAACATAAAAGCCGCATTGAATTTCCCCGCATTAGTATAAAATATGACAACCAGAAAAGAAAAAATGCTCATCATGGCAACGTACTTTATACCAAATGTAAATCCGATAAGGCATCCACATAGTATCCATGCGGCAATAGCGGGAGAAACAGCAAGAGTCTTTTTGGGTTTTTCTTTTGTTTTGTTTATTGTCGCAGGAGCACTTTTGTGTCCCGTAAACAGCAATATTGAACAAAGCGAAATAAATAGTAATGCAAGATCAGTTTTCTCATCGAATTTTGATTGCCATATTGTATTGGGCAATGAATAAAAAAAGGCGCATGCGAATATGCTCCAGTTTATATTGACATTTAAATCCCTGCAGATTTTATAAATAGCAATCAGGCTTAATATGCCGGGAACGATTGAAATCAAAATAACAATGGTGACATTGTTATATAAGATAAACCCTAAGCTCATCATAAGAGACCAGTTGTAAGCGTCTCCGCCCTGTGTAAGGCCATGATACCCTGTGATCAGCTTGGGGATATTCATGTATAAACTTAAACTGTCATAACCGATTGGAATTGTTCTCGTGTCAAATGCCAGCGTTAATGCAACCAGTAAAATGAGTAAGACATAAGCCAGGAGGGCAAGGGAGTGAATGCGGAATGGCTCCGTTTTTTTTAAAAGGGATTCTTTGAAAAAGGAAATGATGGTTTTCCAGCCCGGAATAATTAAAATCAATATTAACGGAAACACAATGAACTGAAACAGTAATCCGGCAGCACCAAGTAAAAATAAAATGAAAGTAATTATGAAAAATCCGAGCGCAATGCCTACCAGTAGGGATGAAGTTTTGCTTAATGTTACCGGGAAAAACGACAATAAATATGATCCGGTGCTTAGCGCCGATAACAATATTAATCCCAGTCCAAGATGAAACAAAATTGATCTGAAAATAAAGACAATGGTTGAGGAAAAAGGGCCGGAAGAAATTCCTGTTTTCACAAGGAAGAAAAACATTATTAGCGCCATTGTTAGCAGCAAAAACAGATAATGATATATACCCCTGAATTTTCTAATTTCAATAGTTCCACCTTTAATTTTTCTGTCAGAAATAAAATAAATAATTCCCCCGGTAAATAATGTCAGGGTAATGATAAGATCGGTGTATTTGAAATTCCGGAATGATTCGAGATAATAGCTGGATTGGTATATATATTCCAAAAACAAAAAGCCTGCCCATAAAATGCAGAACATTTGTATAATCCGGGATCCAATGAACTTTTTAATCATAAGTTCTACAAATAAACAAATAAATGATTAATAACTTGCTTTCGGGAATATCTAAATCCCGAGATTAGAGGCAATAATATTCTTCTGTATTTCGGAAGTGCCGGAATAGATCGTCGCAGCCAATGCATCCCTTACCTCCCGTTCAATGCCGTAATCGGCTATGTATCCATATCCGCCGTAAATCTGTAATGCATGTAGCATGAAATTTTTTACGGCATTGCTGACAAACAGCTTTGCTATGGCAGCTTCTTTTCCTGCCTTGGAATTATGGTCTAAAGTCCATGCCGCTTTATATGCATAACTTCTTGAAACTTCAAGTAATACCTGCATGTCAGCTATAGTATGCGAGATAGCCTGGAACTTGCCGATAGCCTGCCCCTGACTTTTGCGTGTATTTACAAATTCTAATGTCTTTGACATTACACGATGCATGGCGCCTATATGGATTCCGGCAAGACAAATTCTCTCCCATTCCATGGAGTGATTAAATAAAATGGCTCCGCCTCCTTCTTTTCCTAAAACATCCCTATCAGTTAATACAGCGTCATTAAAAACAATTTCTCCCAGTGAACAGCTTTCCAATCCCATTTTATCATAAACATCACCGGTACTGTAATTATTTCTTTCGACAATAAATGCGGTAACTCCGCCGAAGAATCCTTTCTCCGGATTAGTGGCCGCATAAGTCAGGGCAATTTTTGAATCGGCACTGTTTGAAATAAAGACTTTTGTTCCATTAAGAATATAGTCATCACCTTTTTTTACAGCCTTACAGCGCATTGTGAAAACATCAGAACCGCTTTCACTTTCGGTCATTGCATTTGCGGCAATAATTTCTCCGTTAATTAATTCAGGAAGGTATTTCTGTTTTTGTTCGGGTGTTCCATATTTATTTATCGGAATAACGCATGATAAAGTATGAGCTGCAATTGAAAAAGATAATCCATTATCCGTATTCGCTTTGGCAAGCGCTTCCAGAACAAGAAGCATTTCAATTGCGCCTAATCCTGAGCCACCGTATTCAACATCAACGACTGTTCCGGGTATTCCGGTTCCGGCTATGTATTTCCATCTTTCACGTACAGACATTTTATCATCCATTTTAAGTATGGATTCGTAAATATTATT
>CAZAON010000168.1:0-21974 GCA_964486655.1 uncultured Flavobacteriales bacterium | reverse complement strand
CTATAAATTTAGCACGCCGGATCAGCGATTATCTGCGGACGCATTCAAATAAATGTTTAGCAGACGGAATGCTTCCTTTGGTTCGAATAGAAATGTAATACGAATCAGCGGCAATCAGCGAGAAAAAATTTTCGCGCAGATCTTCGCGGTTTCGGGATGCAGATTTTGAAGAGCACTGAAATAATTAACGCTTCTTCCACGGCGGCACATTTCTATTCGCCTTCTCTGCTCTCTTCGCCTTTTTTGTGTTTGCCTTCGGACGAGATACCGGTTCTGTTTTTTTAGGAAAATCATTTATGATTCGCAGATCAATTTGCTTTCTCAACAAATCACATCTTACAACCCGTACCTTTACCGCATCGCCAAGAGTGTATTTTCTTTTCGTACGGGAACCGATCACACAGTAATTCGTATCGTCGAATTCGTAAAAGTCATCGTCGAGATCACGCAGGCGAATCATTCCCTCACATTTATTTTCGATGATCTCAACATACAACCCCCATTCGGTAACACCGGAAATTAATCCTTCGAATTCCTGTCCGACCTTATCCTGTAAAAATTCTACCTGCTTGTATTTTATCGATGCACGCTCGGCTTCAGACGCTTTTATTTCCATCTGCGTACTGTGCTTGCATTGTTCTTCCAAAAGCTCCTGGTCAACACCCGATTTACCGGATAAATAAAATTCGAGTAAACGGTGTACGAGCACATCAGGGTATCTTCTGATAGGTGAAGTGAAGTGGGTATAAAAATCGAAAGCCAGTCCGTAATGTCCAACGTTATCGGTCGTGTAAATCGCTTTCGACATTGTACGCACAGCCAATTGTTCAAGCACGTTTTGTTCTTTCCTTCCCTTAAGCTGATCCATTAATCCGTTCAGTGAACGCGCCACTTCCTTATCGCTTCCTATTTTAAGTTTATATCCCCACTTACTTGCAAAAGCGGCGAAGTTCTCGAGCTTGTCAGTCACCGGCGCATCGTGAATACGATATACAAAAGGCTTTTTCTCTACACGCATCGTTTCCTTTTCTTCGTCCTTCTTTTTTCTTCCGGTCGAAACAATGTTGTGTTTCTTTCCCGCATATTCGGCAACAGAGCGGTTTGCTAAAAGCATAAACTCTTCAATGAGTTTGTTTGCTTCTTTACTTTCTTTCAGATAAACACCCAGAGGTTTTCCTCTTTCATCTAAACGAAAACGCACTTCCACTTTTTCAAATGCAATCGCGCCGTTTTTGAAACGCTCACGGCGCAGAATTTTCGCAAGCTCGTTCATCTTTAATATTTCGTCAGCCATCGGACCCTGGCCCACTTCGATGATTTCCTGCGCGGCCTCGTATGAAAAACGATAGTTGCTATGAATAACGGTTTTACCGAACCACGACTTGATCACCTTTGCATTGTTGTCCATTTCAAAAACAGCGGAGAAGCAAAGTTTATCCTGATGCGGAATCAACGAACAAACACCGTTCGAAAGTTTTTCCGGCAACATCGGAATTACGCGATCGACGAGATAAACGGAAGTCGCACGATAATACGCTTCTTTATCAAGTTGCGTTCCCGGTCTTACGTAATGCGAAACATCTGCAATATGAACACCGATCTCGATATTTCCTGACGGCAAATGTTTAATGGATAATGCATCATCAAAATCTTTCGCATCGACCGGATCGATGGTAAAAGTGGGCACGTCACGAAAGTCGCGACGTTTTTTAATTTCCTCCTCTGGTATGCCTTCCGGAATTTCATGCGCTTCGTCTTCGACACGTCGGGGGAAGTCGAGAGGAAAACCGTATTCGGAGAGAATGGAATTCATCTCCACATCGTTTTCACCAGGCCATCCGAGCAGCTTTGTTATTTTTCCGATCGGATTCTTCGTGCCTTTCGGCCAGTCGGAGATTTCCGCAATTACTTTTTGTCCGTGACTGGCATTGTTGATAAGGTGTTGCGGAATAAAAATATCGACCAGCATTTTATTGCTGTCGGGCACGACGAATGCGTACTTGCCCGACAACTGCACGGTACCGGCGAAATCGGTTTTCGCTCTTCTTACGATATCAACAACTTCTCCTTCGAGCCGTTGATTCTTATGACGCGCATAGAGATAAATTTTAACGCGATCACCATGCAAAGCATTTTTCACATTCCGCGGCGCAATGTAAATATCGTCTTCGTTGTCTTCGCTCAATAAATAGGCGGCGCCGCTTGAAGTAATATCAATTGTTCCTTCGAGATATGCATGTTTGGGCTTCAGCTTGAATTTACCTCGCTCTACTTCCAGCAATTCCCCTTTATCAATAAGCTCTGCGAGAAGGAATAAAATATCCTTCTTTAAATCACTGTTTAATGTTTCAGGGTTAAATTCGTATTCCGGATTCGTCTTCGTAAAAAGCGGCAATGCTAATTTTACATTCCGGGTAAGTTGTTTGTAGTTAAAGGAGCTGTTCGGATATTTATTAAATGATTTATATAATTCACTCAATAGAAAACTTCGAAAAGCATCTTCTATACTTCTTTGTTTCTTTTTTGACATAGTTAATTTAAAAAGTATTTCCTACCACTTTTCGTGATATTGAAATAACGGACGTAAGGTAAAACAATGCAATTTACAACAAATGAAATTGATGTGATGCAAAGATACCCCGGAGCAGGAATAAAAAGTGTCTGAAACGGTTTTACCGGACGACAATTTTTTTGCTAAATGTCTTATTTCCCTCCGTAAAGCCGATAAAATATACCCCGGCAGAAAGTTCACTTGTATTAAAAGTGAAAACATCGGTGTTCCGAACATCAAATCGCCGGATTGTTTTTCCGAGAATGTTTATAAGTTCGAGGTGCATATTCTGAACGGCCCCACCGGCAAAAATGATTTTCACATCTTCATTCGCGTAATCATTGATGATTCTAATTTCATCTTCCGGTAGTATTTGCGGAGTATTTGTCGGAATGGTATAGCAAATATTTATCCTCGGATGTCTAGCCGGATCGGGATGGTCACTCGAACAAAAAATCATGCTTCTGAAATACGACTCATTCTTCAGCTGAAACATGAATCCATAATTAGCATTTGGATTGGCAACATAATACTGAACGATATTTTTTACGTCGATACTTATGTCGTCCTGATTTGTAACGGTAGTCGGAACAAGCACCTGCATTGCCGTGTCAACGGTTGGCCGTGTGTTCCATGTGACAGTGTTTTCGCTCCAGGGGCTTGTAATCATTCTGATGTAAGACTCATTGGGCCCGGATGTCGATGAGTGACCCGTGTTACTGCTTGTCGGATTCCAGAACAAATCAATTGTAGCGCTTGTAACAGTTGCATTCGTCGGTATTTCAGTAAAGTTCCAGTGGATAAGTGATCTTAAATCGGTATTTGTCCCGGAATAAGTCCATGCCAAAGCATCGAATTCTGGATTGTTGCCGAAATTACTTGTGTCATATCCGGCAGCAATACAGTCTCCGATAATCGCATCGGTTCCTTCGCAATTGGAATATTGATACTTTATACACTCTGTTTTATTTGGCGCATAAGTCACTTCAAGTTTTGGGCGAAGGGAGACATCAGGATGGTCACTAGTCGCGAAGACCAGGCTGCGGTAATTTATTTCAGTTACAAGCTGAAGCATCATTCCATAATTTTTTTCAGGGTCGTCGACCATGTCCTGTACAAGATCACGAACATCAATCGAAGGATAATTTTGATTATTACTAGTGGAAGCCGGAAGAGTGGCCTGGTGTAAGGTTGTAACAGGCGGCTGACTAACCCATGTAACCTGGTGTTCGTCCCAAGGAGCCGTTACCCTGTTCAGGACACAGTTATTGGGTCCGCTTGCAGTGCTATGTCCGGGATTTGTGCTTGTTGTATTAAAGTACAGAGAAAGAGTCGCGCTGGTAACGGAAGATCCGGCCGGAATAAAGCTGAGATCAAACTGAAGCAATGAACGCTGGTTAGAAGAGCTGCCACCTGCAGTCCATGCAAGAGCATTAAGCTCCTCCGCATCACCAAAGTTGCGGATATTTTCTCCCGAAGGAACATTGCTTCCCAGTAAGGCATCTTTTCCGCACTCACCATCGGGCTGAAGTGTAATTGTAACGGGAGCACCCGCATCAAGAGTTGTAAATAGGACAGAAGAAGAGAATGCAGAAGTCCCGCCACCGGCACAAATCGTTTGCACCTGCCATTCATAATTTGTATTAATAATTAATCCGTGAGCCTGATAAGTGGTTGCGTTTATTGTATCCGTTGTCCAAGACGGCGATCCGACAATTCTGTACCGAATTATATATCCGATAGCCGCCTGCGCACCCGTCCAGTTGAAACGGGCGGTCACAGAAGAAATATTTGTCGTTGTCAAACCGGTCGGCGAATTGCAAACCAACGGAACAGTAATGAAAGTCGCTATGCCCGAATAAACAGCGACAGAACTCGAACACTTTGTTTGCACCTGCCATTCATAATATATCCCGGGTGATAATGAAGATGCATTGTAAACCGGATTTATGGTTGAGTCAAGATTCCAGACTGATGTTCCGGTTTCCCTGTATTGAACATAGTATCCTACTGCACCACCAACCGGACTCCAGACTAAAATTGCCGAGTTGGTTGTAACGACGCTGTCGTGCAGGTTGGATACAGCGCTGCAAAATGTTCCTCCGACACATGGGGATAAACAGGCAGCGTTGTTATAATTATTCAGAATGACAGCAGTTGGTTGCGGCCCGAATCCGTTGCTGAAATTTATGCCGGCACTAACAAGATGGCAATAACTCATGATTGTTCCGCCTGTAGATGGAATAGGCGCTCCGGAGCAACTGCCCTCGAATGGATAGCCGCCGGCCGGTCCACAGCCATCGATAGCGGTATTATTTCCGTTCCACACACATGCATGCGTATGTCTTGAGCCCATCAGGTGACCTTGTTCATGAGTGACAACTTCGACTGTGAAAGAAAAGGTTGGAACATTTTGAAAAGAACTGCCTATTCCGGAATAACACTGACTATAGTCAATATTATTTGCGCACAATCCGCTTGTGCTTGCAGCAACACCACCGCCACCGGCATAACCCATCAGGTGACCAAGATCTCCGGCAAAAGAATTGCGGTACGACTGAAACTGATTTAATAATGTAATGGTACTTGAGCCGGTATACGGACTTGGCACATCCCAAACAAAAACCTGGGAAAGTTCAACCGGTATTCCGTCGTTCGCATAAAGAATCGCGCTTTGATTGAATAAACCAACAACGTAATTAGTCGCATTTGTTACAGACCCTTTGTCCTGATAAACATCATAGTTTACCTCCCAGTATAAGCGCATGCAATTGACCGCAAGTGAAGTTGGAATAACCAGATCTTTGTTTTTATATTCAGACTGTTTGTCTTCGGTAAAACACTCTATCGAAGGAATCTGAATCAAATCTTTGTCATTATAAAGAATGTGAAAGTTTTTGTCTTTGAGTTTTCCGATAACAATGTTGCCGATAGAAGGAGAAGAAATAAACCCCATCACTTCGTCTTTGAAAATACTAATCGCGCAAACCGAAGAGTTGTCCCCGGAAATTATTCCACGAAAATGCAGGCCGCCTTCATATAAAAAATCTTCGGAGCTATTACTTGCGGCAACAACTTTAAAATCGGGAGTGAATATTTCCGATGGAATTAATTCGAGTTTGTAGCTGCCGTTATTAGAAGGAATATCCAACAACAAAGCCCGTGGTTTAAGTGAAAGTAAATTCAGTGCCCAATCACGATGAAATTCAAGCAGAGAATATTTTCTGACAACACTTTCATAATCCGAATCTGTTGCATCCGGTAATTTTTGGGTGAACAACCCGGATTCAATAAAGGTTACATGTTGACTTTTCTTCTCATTGATGAGTTGAGAAATTTTTTGTTGGCTTTGGCCAAACGTTGCCATTGTAAAAGATAACAAAAGGCAGAGAGATAAAATGTTTTTCATAATTCGAAATATAGAATAAATATTTAGCAGAATAAAATGAATTTCAATTTGGCTAATAAAATATGCGAAATTGATTAATTTAACAGATTTACCCTGGCCAACAGTGGCCCGCTATTACATGTAAGGACCATAAAGAAATCAATCGGTAATTTAATTTTGTTTGTCAGATGAATTCATAAATTTCAGTCCGGTTAATAACTTTTAAACATAAATCATTGTTTTATGTAACGCCTTTATAATTTTACGGTATAATCATTTTAAAAACGATTTAAGCTTATGGAACAGCAACAAGAACGCCGCAAAGGTGGGATAATCTGGATTGTACTTTTATTATTATCGGTCGGATTAAATTTTTACCAGTGGAGAAACCACACAACTTCGATCAACACTTACGAGCAAAAGGTTGACACACTTGTCATCGAACGCGTAAATGTGGAAAGAGAGTTGGCCGACTCAAAGGCGGAACTTGAGAAGTATCGTGGAATTTCCGCAAACCTCGACAGCTTGCTGAATGAAGCCCAGGCTAAGATTGACGAGCAGGGCAAAAAGATCCGTCAGCTCGGCGTCAATGTAAAGAACTCCAAAGAACTTAATCAAAAACTTTCTCAGCAGCTGGCCGACCTCCAGCTTCTGCGCGACGAATACCTTGCACGAATAGACTCATTGTTAATTCTGAACAAACAACTGATGAGCGACAAGGAGCAACTCACGACACATGTTGAAGTGCTGAATAAGAATCTCGAAACAACCGTGGCTACCGCATCCGAACTTAAAGCGGAATACCTGAAGTCGAAGTCATACAAAAGAAAGAGCAGCGGAAAGTATGTTGAGACTGCGATCGCAAAACGCACCAATAAACTCGAAGTTTGTTTTGACATCCTTGATAACAAAATTGCCAGGAAAGGAGAGAAGACAGTTTATCTGAAGATCACCGAACCGGGAGGAAAGCCTGTTGGAAACCGAAGTACAGGGTCAAACACGTTTAAAACATCTTCCGGTGAAGAAGTCATGTATGCCAGTTCATCCGTCATTCAATTCGACGGAACAAAACAAAATATTTGCATGAACTACGAAGAGCAGGAAGAAAAAATGTTCCCTGCAGGAACATACATGATCGAAATTTATATTGACGGCCATCTCAGCGGCGCGACGAATTATGTGTTGAGGTAGGGGGGGGCTGCCAGCACCAAATGGTGTCGAAGAATTTGTTTCGGGTTTCGGGTTTCGGGTTGTGAAACCCGGGAGCCGAAACTTTTTTATGCGGCGGTTTCGTTTACAAACCCACTAAGCGCTTCTAACATTTTTGGAGTTGTGTCGAATCCGCGGATTCTCCAGACTTCTTTTCCGTTTTTGAAAAGAACCAGTGTTGGCACACTTAACACATGCAATTCACTCGCTGTGTTGGGGTGTTCGTCGATGTCAACTTTTCTGATGATAATTTTTCCTTCGAAATGTTTGTCAACATCAACCAATATCGGCTCTACCCATTTACAAGGCTCACACCAGGTTGCATGAAAATCAATTAAGACGAATTGATGAGTTGAAACGAGACTGTTTAAGAAAGCATTCATCAATTCAGACTACATTTAATGGGGCGCCGACCGCAACAGACACACCTTGTTCTTTTATCTTATTCCAGCCGCCAAGAACATTAATTACATTTTTGAAACCATGTGCCTGTAGAATTGAAGCCGCAACCATCGAACGGTAGCCTCCCGCACAATGAACATAATACGTTTCAGATGGATCAAGGGTGTTAATGTTTTTCTCAAGCTCTGCCAATGGAATTACAGTCGCACTTGGAATATGTCCAAGCTCAGCTTCAGTAAACTTTCTTACATCAAGAACATTTACGTCGTCATTCATTACTTTTTGAGCGAACATGCCCGGATCAACTGATTTAACCGTATCAACAGGTTTTCCCGCCTGCTTCCATGCCTGTATTCCTCCTGCCAGATATCCGTTTATTTTTTCAAAGCCAACACGGGCCAGACGAATAACGGTCTCTTCTTCTTTTCCCGCGTCGCAGACCAATAAGAGCGGAGTTTTAATATTCAGAATCGTTCCGACCCAGATAGCAAACATTCCGTTCAGTCCGATATTAATAGAACCCTTGATGAAACCCGTTTCAAAATCTTCGGGATTTCTTGTGTCAAGAATCATAACACCTTCTTTCATTTCAGCTTCGAACTGAGCTGGATTCAGGGGTTTTTTGTTACGGCTGATTACATGATCAATCGATTCATAACCCTCTTTATTGATACGGGCATCCTGGAAAAAATACGCAGGCGGGGCAGTTAATCCCTCAGTGACCGCTTTGATAAAATTTTCTTTGCTCATGTCGGCCATGGCATAATTCGTTTTTTTCTGCTGGCCGATCGTACTCCATGTTTCTTTGCCAATGTTTTTTCCGCACGATGAACCCGGACCGTGAGCGGGATATACAATCACTTCATCGGGAAGAGTTTTTATTTTGCTGTTAAGAGATTCGTATAACATACCGGCAAGCTCTTCACTTGTCATTTTGCCGTCAAGAAGATCGGGTCTGCCTACATCGCCGACAAAAAGCGTGTCACCGGTGAACACACAGTATTCCTGGTAACTTTCATCAAGTAAAAGATAACTTGTTGATTCAGGAGTGTGTCCCGGAGTATGTAATGTTCGGATAGTCAGATCACCTATTTTGAATTCTTCTCCGTCTTTGGCATAGTACGCTTTATAAGAAGTTTCGGCCAGTGGACCGAAGACAATTGAAGCCCCCGTTTTTTTTGCAAGATCAATATGGCCGGATACAAAATCGGCATGAAAATGCGTTTCGAAAACATACTTAATTTTTGCATTACGGCTATTAGCCAAAGCGATATAAGAATCAATCTCGCGGATCGGATCTATAATAGCGGCTTCGCCATTTGATTCTATGTAATAAGCGGCCTCTGCAAGGCAATTGGTATAAAGCTGTTGAATAAACATATTTTTCTGATTAAGTTCCGCAAAGATAGGCACTTGATGGCAATTTCACTGTAACATTAGTTGCATTTTGACGATTCAATAAAAAAATACCTTTGTCAACTTTTAATCTCTGATGTCCGATCCCGGGAGCCCCGTTTTATTTAAATATGGCAAAGCCTTCATGGCAGTCAGCTTCCTGCTGATTATTGTTTTCCAATTACCTCCGACGGTGGCCTTATTAATCGGACTTATTGGAGTCATGATATTCGGCAACCCCTTTCCAAAACAAACAAAGACACTTACGAAGTACCTGTTGCAGATTTCCATTATCGGACTGGGTTTCGGCATGGATTTTCAGAAAGTGCTGCAAGCCGGGAGCGACGGATTTATTTTCACCCTTCTGACGATAGGCGTGGCAATTGCGATGGGATTTATAATCGGAAAATTACTGCGAGTGGACAGGCTGATTTCTTATCTTATCAGCGTAGGCACGGCGATTTGCGGTGGCAGTGCCATTGCCGCCATCAGCCAGGTTGTCGAGGCCGATGAGAACGATGTTTCGGTAAGTATAGGAACGGTTTTTATTCTGAATGCAGTGGCACTTTTTATTTTTCCGGTAATCGGACATGCATTTAATCTCAGCCAGGAACAATTCGGACTATGGGCGGCTATTGCCATTCATGATACCAGTTCGGTCGTAGGTGCAGCATCGCGTTATGGCAACGAGGCATTGATGGTAGCAACGACAATAAAGCTGGCAAGGGCGTTATGGATAATACCACTGGCAATAATTACATCAATCATCTTCAAAAAACAAAGCAAGGCCTCGGCATTCCCATGGTTTATTTTAATGTTCGTCGTTGCTTCATTGATAAATTCATATGTAGGCTTACCCGAAATTTTTACGGCTAACATTTTAACCGTATCGAAGGTGGGATTCAGCCTTACCCTCTTTTTGATCGGATTAGGCATTACACCATCACGATTAAAGAAAGTTGGTTTTCGCCCCTTGCTGCAAGGTGTTTTATTGTGGGTTTTTATTTTAGTTGGATCGTTGTTGTTGATTGTTGGAAATTGAATTCAATTGCGCGTTAAATGAATTCATCGAATCAACTTAGCTTTGTGCCATGAAATATCTCATTCTTGTCAGACACGCTAAAGCAAAAAAAGCGGAAGGAACATCTTTAAAAGACATTGACAGGCCGTTAAGCATTATCGGCTATGAGCAGGCTTATCAAATGAGTGTTGAAATAATTCCCTATGCGAAAAGAAACACTTTGTTCATAAGCAGTCCGTCGGTGCGAACAATCAGCACCGCATGGATATTTTCAGACAGAGTTAACCATAGCCGTTCAGCCGTTCAGCTTGAAAACAGTTTATATCCCGGCGATGCGGGATCACATCTTGAAGTTATTTCAGTTGTTGACAAATCAATAGAAACCGTGTTGATTTTCGGCCACAATCCGACCATCAGTGAGTTGATAACACGCTTTGCCGGGCAGGACTATGGCGACGTTTCGCCGGGTTCGGTTGCCGTTTTTAAAATCGATGCGGATTCATGGGAACATATCCGTAGTGCCACAAGCGCGTTAATGGCCATATTCTCGCCAAAAACCTGACAATTCGGGACCCGGCACATGAGGTAAATACGTTGAAATTTAGCTCAAAAATCAGGATTTTGTCATTATATGAGTGATAATGATAATTTAACGGCCCCTTAATCAAAAAAAAGGCTTTTATATCCTTCTTTTGCATAAATTAGGTTCCTAAATTTCGGGAAATAAGTATGTTAAACACCCCGCATACTTGTTATTTGGTATGAATGTTAAGTTGGGGTGAAAAATTGGTATTTAAATTAATGAACGTTGAGTAAAATTAAATTACATCGTTTTTCTTTGATTGTCTGCCTGTTGTTTTTTTTCTCCGGCAAGTCTTTCGCTCAATATGCTGTTGGGGATTATGGATCCATTTCATCGGGTAACTGGAGTAATTCAATCTGGGGCACCTGGAATGGTGCGACGTGGACACCTGTTGGTACAACTCCCGTATCAACGAACAATGTCTGGATACTTGCAGGAACAAATGTTATTACACCCGTAGGTTCGATTTATAGTTGCAAAAATTTGATTGTAGAAACAACGGCGAAGCTCTGGTCCAATAACGGCGGAGGCTCGAATGTCTACATCTATGTTTACGGTACGGCTATAGTTTGTAACGGACAGATTGGTAACGGGGCGATCTTTGATAATATTTCATTCGGACTAGAAGGGCCGACTTGTACGATCAACGGCATCGGGCAATTTGATGCTTCAAGGATGAGAAAAAATACTTCTGTTAACACCACCACAAATATTTTCATTGCAATGAATATTAATCTGCGATGGAATTCTGTGAGTGGAACACAGCTTTACAATGCATCACCGGGTACAAATTTGAATGTAACAATTAACGCATTTTGCACGGTTACATTAGTGCCTAATGGTCCGAATATCGGAAATGTGGCTATAGACGGAATTGACGGATTGTTAGCGGGAGATGCGGGAGGAGTATTTACAATTAACGGAACGCTGATCATTTCCGGAAAACTTTATCTGACAACAAATAATGTTTCTCCGGCATATACCTGCACCTGGATCATAAACGGACTTGTTCAGGCGAATGAGATCGTAGCAAGTGCAAGCGGTTTAGCATTGCATTCACTTACCGTAAACTCCGGCGGAAAACTGGATATTACGGGAACACCCGCATGGAGTTCGCTTGCAGGAAATATCGGAAGCAATAATTCTTTCATCTATAACAATGGAAGTACAGTAGAATATTCGGCAGCAGGTACACAAACCGTGAGAGTGAGATCAGAGTTTGGTGGTGCGGCATTGAACGGATATTACAATCTGATTTTATCCAATACCGGAAATAAATCTACAACACTTACCGACCTCTGGGTGCGGAATGATATTACCATAACAGGAAGCGCCATACTTGACCCGAACCCTGCCAACAGTCTTATTTTTATCGGCGGAAACTGGTCCAATTATAATCAGACAGGTTTTGCCGAAAAGTCAACAACAGTTTATTTCAATGGCGCCTTACTCGAAACAATAAGTTGTCCGGGCGGCGAAGTATATAACATACTCCGCTATCAGAAGACAGGATCGTTTTTGCAATTCAATAATCCGGTCGATGTCATCACACAGTTGATTTTTGCCAGTAACGGTTATGTTGATCTGAATTCGAATGCACTCACTGTAAGAAACTTTGCCACAACAGGAATTACCGGCGTAACAAACAGCAGATACATTGTTTCAGAAAAGACAGACAACAGTTCAAAAATTGTCTGGCGGATAAACACAGGAATTGGAACATATACCTATCCTTTCGGAGTGCCTCCGGGCGGAGCGGCGAATTATGTTCCCGTTGTAGTGACTAAAACAACAGCATCAAATATCGGAGACCTTACGTTTTCAACTTACAATACTCCTCCAACTAATTTACCGTGGCCTACTACACCGACTGCCGTATCAAATCTCTGGGCGTATTTTAATATTTATAACAATCCTGACAACAGGCATTATACGGTTGATCGTTTCTGGGAAGTTTCCTCTACTGCTCCGACAACAATTGATTCAGTCGCATTCAGCTACAGGACTTCTGAATTGCCTGACATGGATCCCGATCCGTTGCATCTCAAAGCACAATTCTGGGCAGGGGCATTTTCGGTATGGAACCTTAATCAATACGGCGTTCCCGCAATAACAAACAAAGTTACAGTCGGATCATTTACTTATTACAATACGGCATGGACGCTTACTAGCCTGACTTCACCATTGCCAATCGAGCTGTTAACATTCGAAGCAAGACCGGAAGAAAAGCAGGTTGATATTGTCTGGGCAACGGCGACTGAAATTAACAACCAGTACTTCACTGTTGAGAAGAGCATTGATGGTTTTGAGTTTTTTGAAATAGGAACAATCGACGGAGCGGGCAATAGTTCGGAAGTAAGAAACTACAATTTGACCGATCCGAATCCGACTTACGGAATTTCATATTACAGACTGAGACAAACCGATTACGACGGAACATATACGTTCAGTGAAGTTGTACCGGTTAAATATAATAAACGCGCCAGCCAGTATTCGATATTCCCGAATCCCGCTAACGACAACATCTACATCGCAGGCGACATTGTTGGAGAATCACAACTAATCATACGTACAACCGACGGCAAAGAAATTCAACAACTAAGTCTCGATGGTACGAAAGAAATCAATCAGCTGAATTTGTCAGGTTTGAGCAGCGGATTGTACATCATTGAAATCAAATCGGCTACCGAAACACAGTTCCTGAGGCTTGTCAAACGGTGACGGGCTCAGACCACGCTTAAAAACACTTAACTTAATATGAAAACACAATTACAATCGCTGGTACAGCGAAACGGAACCCTGCGCGGAAAAATTTATTTGTTACTATTTGCTTTCCTAGTATTGACGCAGGTTAGCAAGGGTCAGCTATTAACGGAACACTTTAACTACACACCTGACCCAACTAATGGTTTGATGGCACAAAGTGCAAGTGTTTGGGGAAGGGTGAATACTGGAGATTCTATTCTGGTTACTGCCGGAAACTTATCTTATACCGGGCTTGATGCATCAAGCGGAAATAGCGTAACCTTTGGTGGCGCAGGAACTGATTTTTGGAGAACTTTTACATCAGGTCCAGGCTTAACTACAGGTGAAGTTTATTATTCCTTTCTTTTCAATATTAGTTCTCTCGGAAGTTTAAATGCAACAGGAGGATATTTGATTGGCCTAATAGACTCAAATTCCACATCTCTTTTTACTGCAAGATGTTGGTTTAGATTAAGTGGTTCGAATTTTAATGTTGGAGTAAATGCCGGTAATCAAGCCGCAAATATTGCATGGGCACCGGACCTTTTAAGTACGGGAACAACATACATGGTAGTTATTAAATACCAATTTATTGCCGGAGCAAGTAATGACGTTGCGACAATTTGGGTTAATCCGGTTTCACTTGGTGGATCTGAACCCGCCTCAAGTATTATTTCGACAAACACAAGTGGAACTGATGCAACTAAAACACATAGAGTCTTTTTGCGACAAGATGCTACAAGTGCAACACCAGGCACAATAATAATTGATGAAATTCGTGTGGGTACCACCTGGGCCCAAGTAACCCCAGTCCCTGCAGTTGCACCAGTCATCAATAGTTCATTAACCTCATCAGGAAACGTAGCAGCCGCATATTCATATTTTATCACGGCGACAAATTCACCAACGAGCTATAGTTCGACAACATTACCACCGGGATTAACGCTAAATACTTCGACGGGAGAAATCAGCGGAACACCGACAACGGCCGGTCCGTACTCGGTTGACATTACCGCAACGAACGGTGCGGGATCGGATACAAAGACACTTTCGATTACGATCGGATTAGGAAACCAGACAATAACATTTGGCGCTCTTCCGAATAAATTTGACAACGATCCTCCCTATGCATTAACTGCAACGGCAAGTTCGGGTTTAACGGTTACATATATTTCTTCCGATCCTTCTATTGCTTCTGTTATTGGTAACATCGTCACACCTCATCTTGCGGGAACAACAACCTTTACGGCTTCCCAGGCAGGAGACGCGAATTACAATCCGGCTACTGATGTATTACAGGTACAAACAATTTTAGCTTCAACGCTTACTCCGCAAACCATCACATTTAATCCGCTTGCGAATGTAACTTACGGCGATGCGCCATTCCAGCTGACTGCGAGTGCGAGCTCCGGACTTACCGTTTCCTATACAAGTTCTGATCCGCTGATTGCTTCCATAGCGGGAGATATTGTAACGATACATTCGGTAGGAACAGTTACGATTACAGCATCACAGGCAGGCAATGGAACTTATTCTCCGGCTCCGGATGTAATGCAGTCATTAACCATTGATCCGAAACCAATCACGGTTACCGGAGTAACGGCTGTCAACAGGGCCTATAACGGATTAAACACAGTTGCACTGGATGCATCACTTGCCGTATTCAATACTTTAGTTGGTATTGATGTTGTGACTGCAAGTGGTAACGGAACGATGGCAGATCCGGATGCGGGACTTACAAAACCGGTAACGGCAGCATTAATATTGGGAGGCGCGGATGCGTTTAAATATGTACTTACACAGCCTTCCGGAATAACGGTTGATATTGCACAGGCCACTCAGACGATTACGTTTAATGCATTACCTGCAAAATCGGTTGCCGATGCTCCATTCGCACTGAATGCAACAGCTTCATCGGGTTTAACGGTATCATACATGTCATCTGATCCGCTCATCGCGTCAATTGCCGGAAACATCGTAACTATTCATGCTGTTGGCTCGGTTAATATCACAGCATCACAGGCAGGAGACGCAAATTATTTAGCTGCGACAGATGTGATACAGCCATTGGTAATTAATGCACTTCCGATTGCCGCATGGGATTTTACAGGTGCCAGTAGTGTTGCAACATGGACAGCGACTACATATAATGCAAGCCTGGTTTCATCCGGTGGTGTAAATAATATTACACGCGGAGCAGGTGCTAATGCAAGTAGCGGTGGAAATTCATTCCGCACAGTAGGATTCCAGAATAATGGAATAGCAACTTCAAACACAGATTATTTCCAGATTACACTCACTCCAACTTTAGGATACACACTTTCGCTTACATCAATAAACGCAAACTTTAATGGTACTTCTTCATTCGCAGCATCACCCGGAGTTTCAAGTCAATTTGCTTACAGTCTGAACGGATCAACGTTTACACTGATAGGCTCTGCGACAGTTACAATCGGTCAACCCGTATCAATGCCAACAATTGACATAAGTACGATACCGGCATTACAAAACGTACCGTTTGGTACAACAGTAACCCTTCGTTACTATGCAAGCGGTCAGACAACAACAGGCGGCTGGGGATTTTACTCAGCAGCAGCCGGAACCAACGGTCTTGCAATCGGCGGTACGCTAACTGCGATTCCTGCCGTTGTTAACATGACAGATATTACGCAACCTTCTGCAGATATTTTACAGGGAACTTCGAATGCGGTATTGTCCGGATTCGTACTAACTCCGAACACATCGGTTGATTTCACCGCTGTAACAGTAGATGCGGCAGGAACGGCGACATCAACAGACTTGTCGAACGTTAGAATTTTCAGAGACAATGATGGCAATGGTGCCATAAACGGAGCCGATGCATCTGTTTCGGGAGCGGGAATCGCTTACAGCGGATCAATGAGCTTCACAATTACAGGTGAAACAGGAATGACATCGGCGCGCAACTACCTTGTTGTTGCGGATGTTGCGGGAATCGGAGTTTCAACACCGGGCGCGACAGTAACAACATCTGTTGCGAACGGAGGATATACGACAACTGCACCTACGAATAACGGCAACTCTACAGGAGCACAACGCACAATTGTAGCGCCTGTTCCGCAGGTTACAATTTCGGGAACCGTTACCGCATTCACAGGAATCGCGGGTACTCCGACATTTACCAAGCAGTATTTAATTTCAGGAGTGAATCTTACAACCGATATCGTAATTACTCCGCCGGCACCATTTGAAATTTCACTTGATTCACTAACATGGGTTGCTAATCCGTCCACGATCAATCTTACACCTTCTTCAGGTACGGTTGCGAATACTATTATTTATGTTCGCTATTATCCGCTTGTTGTCGGACCAAACAATGGTTTAATTACGCATACTACAACAGGCGTTGCTCAGCAGGATGTGGCAGTTAGCGGAACAGCATTCCAGGGAGCCGGACCACTTTCTTATCCGGTAACAGGAAATTATGTATTACAGGACTTTGATGGTTTGCCGAATGGCGGAACAATAACTGTTACGGGGGCCGGACCGTTTTATACAGACGCTTCACCTGTAAGTTCATCCGGAGTAACCGGATGGCAGTATGGAAGACAAGCGGGAGGAAGTTCGCCCGATGCGAAATTCACGGTAGACAACGGTTCACTTACATCCGGTTCGGCATATAGTTATGGAGGAACGGGAAGTACAGACAGGGCGCTTGGAACATTGTCATCTTCTTCGGTAATTCCAAACATCGGAGTTGTTATTGTGAACAACACTACAGACATACTTAATCGTGTAGAGGTTTCTTTCGTTGGAGAGCAATGGAAAAACGGTGGTGGCGGCCTGCCGAACTCATTAGTGTTTTCTTATTCACTGAACGGAACAGACATTTCAACAGGAACATACACTGCGGTTCCACAACTTAATTTCACATCACCGGTTAGCGGTTCAACCGCAGCAGCACTCGATGGAAATGCACCTGCAAACAGAACGGCGGTTACGTACACATTTACGCTTAACGACAACTGGTTGCCAAATCAACTTTTGATATTAAGATGGAATGATGTGAATGATCCAAACAATGATGACGGACTTGCGATTGATAGTTTTGCTTTCAAAGCATTGCCGCCTGTAACACCAACGGTTCAGGATCACACAATATCGTTTAGCAATGTGAGCACAACATCGCTTACTATAAACTGGATGAATGGCGATGCGACCAATCGTATTGTCGCGATTAATACAATCAATTCATTTACGAATCCGGTCGACGGAAATACCTATCCTGCAAACAATGTTTATTCGGGAAGTGGTGAGCAAATAGTTTACAACGGAACAGGAAGCGCAGTTAACATTTCAAACTTAACGGCAGGAACAACTTATTTTGCCAGAGTATTTGGTTACAACGGAACGGGCGTGTCAACCATGTATCAGACAAGCACAGCAGTTGATAATCCGAATACTATAACTACGGTTGCTCCTTCACTTGCCACTCAGCTTGCAATTACATCGGTAAACGGTGGCATCGGACACGTAATTGTTAACCAGCCATTCAGTGTTGTTGTTCAGTCACAGGATGGATTAGGAAATCCACAGCCGGTTGCATTAAACACAACAGTTGACTTGTCTGTATTTATTGGAGCAGGAACGCTTACGTCCGGAAATATCACAGGAGTCATTCTTGCAGGAACTTCATCAGTAACAATTACAGGAGTAATTTATGAAATAGCGGATTTCGGCGCACAGCTTCAGGCAGACGCTTCTGCCGGAGATGTATTGACAAGCGGAATCAGTCAGCCGTTTGATGCAGCCGACGGAGCGACATCAATAGTGTTTGCAACTGTTCCTGCGGGAGGAATCGTGAATACTGCTGTAAGTAACATTGTAGTTAATGCATTGAAAGCAGATCTCAATATTGATCCTTACTATACCGGACCTGTTACACTTTCAGTAGCAAGTGGTCCCGGAACAATTTCAGGAACACCAACGGTAAATGCAGTAGGAGGAGTTGCGACATTTAATAATATACTGTTCAGCGCAACGGGAACATATACGGTAACAGCTACGGCAACCGGATTAGGTACTACGACAAGTTCGAATATTATTATCACTGCACAACCTGTGCTTACTGAATTGGTAGTTCCGAAATATATCGGATCCAGGTCTCAGGCAGGAACAACTAACGATACCAGAACACCGATTGCAATATGTCTTCAAATAGATAATCTGTTGCCGAATCAGACGTACAACCTTTCGGTTGGAATGGCAGTAGCGACAGAGCCTGTTACTTCAATGGGTGCGGGTACAATATGGAATGACACGTCCTTTGCGGGATTCTCAAACTATGGTGCATTTACAACTGATGCAAATGGTAACACCGGCCCGTTCTGGGTTTACTTCCAGCCGACAGGAAACAATACGGTAGTAGGAAGATTTGAGGCCGGAGTTGCACAAAATCTCCGTATCGCATATTCAACAGGAGCATTGGTTAACACACCGAATTTCATCAGCACGAAAACGATAATGCCTCTTGATATTCCGACTACAGCAAGAACACCTGCAACAACTGACGACGGAGCGTTCCTTCGCGGAAATGCAGCATCATGTGCCGGTGGTAAACTGATGTTGATTTACGATAATGAGACAGGAACGGGAGATCCGTTATATTCATACCAGGTAAGACAGACAACTGCAACAGGAACAAACAACGTTGATATTCCTTCATCGGTTGCAAATATTTTCTCTCAGACAGGAAGTTCGGTCGTTGGAGATTATGCCGGAGTTATTCCGATCGGAGCAAATAATCCGAATGGTGTTCGCAGAATTGAATTGAGAAATATCAACAATACGATTTTCAATGCCATTACAGATGACGACGGTATCTGGCCGGGCGGAGCAAATACTGTGACCATTGCAAGAAGAGGAGTGGCAACACTCACCGGTGCCGATGGAAACATGAATACAATGACTTCGCTTTCGGCTTCATCAACTAATCTCAGTTGTTTCGGAAGTAACGATGGAACAGCTACTGCTGTCGGTGCATCTTCTGCTTCTGCAGTTTCTTATTTATGGTCACCGGGTGGAGCAACTACAGATATTGTAAACGGACTTGCAGCCGGAACATACACTGTAACAGGATCAGATGTATCGGGATGTACACTTACTGCGTCAACTACAATTACTTCGCCTTCTCAAATTGTAATAAGTGGCGTAACAACAGATGCAACATGTACTTCGGCTATTGGTGCAGTTGACATTACAGTATCGGGCGGTGCAGGAGGTTATTCATATTCATGGAGCAATCTGGCGACAACAGAAGATATTTCCGGCTTATCGGGAGGAACATATTCAGTAACGGTTACAGATGCATCAAACTGTACTGCTACTGCTTCATTCTTTGTTGCATCAATAAATGTAAACTCACCACTTACTGTTTCTGCATCACCAACATCTGTTTGTCCGGGCGGAACATCAACGTTAACGGCAAGCGGAGCAGTTACGTATTCATGGTCTCCGGCTACGGGACTGAGCGCTACAACAGGAGCATCAGTTGATGCAACCGTAAACACGGCGACGACTTATACGGTAACGGGAATTGACGGATTGGGCTGCCAGAGTACGGCAACGGTTACGGTTGGAATAAACGACGTGCCGGTTATCAATGCGGGCGGACCGACAACTATCTGTGCGGGAAGTACAGTGACATTATCAACGCCGGCAGTTGGAAGTTATTTATGGGCTCCGAATGGTGAAACAACTTCATCAATCGTTGTAAGCGCCGCGGGTTCATATTCGGTAACTGTAGATTATGGTGCGGGATGTGTACTTACTTCTTCGGCAACAAACGTGGTAGTAAACAGCTTTGTCTACAACGGAACCCTTTATTCCGAAAACATTGGCACACCAACCGGAACAACGGGAACAAATGTGTATACAGGCTGGCAAAACGGTTTACCGATAACTTACCAGAGTACAACTCCTTCAACGAGCGACGTTCGTATAACAGGGGCTTCTACGGGATATACGGGAGCATCGGGTAGCGGAAATGTTTTCTTTACACAATCACTGGCAAGAAACCTGTTGATATCAGGAATAAATACACTGGGTTCGGGCGGAATGCAATTGACATTCGGATTGAGAAGAGATGCCGGTTCGGCAGCCGACCCAATGATTGTTGAAGTAAGTACTGACGGAACAAATTTCAGTCCGCTTACAATTACACAGCCTGCCGCTAATAATGCATGGATACTGGATACTGCAGTGGGCGTTATACCTTCTACGGCAAACCTAAGAATCAGATTTACGAAAGCAGGTTCAACGTCTTCGTATCGTCTCGACGACATTAAGATTACAACTTCTATCACGACTGTTGAAATAGGATCTACAGGACCATTGACAACATGCGGTACTCCGGTAACGCTTACATCAAACATCCCAACCGGAAATGTTTGGTCTATCAACGGTTCAACGGCAAATTCAATTTCGATAAGTGCAATCGGACCATATACAACTACGGTTACCGCAACAGGAACGAATGGATGTACACTTACATCTTCTGCGGTTAATGGTGAGATATTACCGGTACCTGCACAACCTGCAGCAACAGTTGATCAGCCTAATTGCACAACAGCAACGGGAACAATTACGGTAACATCTCCTACAGGAGCAGGATACTCTTATAGTATCGATGGAATTGATTATTCGAATACAACAGGAATATTCAGTGGTGTTGCATCGGGTCCATATAGTTTAACTGCCCGTAACAGCGGTGGATGTACATCGCCTGCTTTATCGGTGACTATTAACAATCAGCCTGCGACACCTTCTACACCTACTGCCACTGTAGTTGATGCTTCCTGTTCTTCTGCAACAGGATCGGTAACAGTGTTAACTCCATTGGGAGCCGGACTATCTTATAGTCTTGATGGCATCGATTATTCAAATACAACAGGAGTGTTCCCAAGTGTTTCTCAGGGATCATACAATTTAACAGTTCGCAACAGCGATGGTTGTACATCTGCATCGTTGCCGGTTACAATCAATCCGCAGCCTGTTGTATTAATAACAAGCGTTAATCCGGTTGCAGCTTGTCCGGGTGTGTCTGTTTCAATTTTCGGATCAAATCTCCTGAATGTAAACAGTGTCTCCTTTAACGGTACTGCTGCTGTTACATTCTCAGTGGTAAGCAACAACCAGGTTGATGCAACAGTTCCGGTTGGTGCTACAAGTGGTCCTCTTTCTGTTTCAACTTCGGATGGTTGTACATCAAACACCATTATATTTACTGTCAACAACTGTGCTTCGGGAGTTGTGCTTAACCTGAAAGTTTATATCGAAGGATATTATTCAGGTGGCGGAATGATGGATAACTTTGGCGCAGGAGGTTGCCTGTTTTATAATGGTATTCCAGGTGCTGTTGCAACTGATGCTGATACGATGGTGGTTACACTAATGGATGCGGTAACACATGCACCGGTAGCATCACAATGGGGAATACTTCAAACAAACGGAAACCTTTCGGTTACGTTTAACAGTCCGGTTACAGCAGGCACATCTTACTTCATTAAGCTGACTCACAGAAATGCGCTACAGACATGGAGTGCAGCAGCAGTGACAATGGCAGCGGTAACAACATACGACTTTACAACATCTGCATCACAGGCTTTTGGAAGCAACATGGTTGAGACATTTGATTTGATGG
>CAZAON010000167.1:0-3069 GCA_964486655.1 uncultured Flavobacteriales bacterium | reverse complement strand
GAATTACCAAAAGAAATCGTCGAGTATATTGCTTACAGCATTACTTCCAATGTCAGAGAGCTCGAAGGCGCTTTAATCTCTATCCTTGCCCAGGCTTCTCTCAATAAGAAATCTGTCACCCTCGAACTGGCTAAACAAATGATAGACAAATTCGTGAAGAATACTACTCACGAAGTTTCTATCGACTACATCCAAAAAATTGTCTGCGATTATTTCGACCTACCTATCGAAATGTTAAAATCAAAGACCCGCAAGAGACAAGTCGTTCAGGCCCGCCAGATCGCCATGTACTTCGCTAAAAACATGACCAAATCTTCACTCAGCAGTATTGGCGCACACTGTGGTGGAAAAGACCATGCAACAGTTCTTCATGCATGCCGCACAGTCAACAATCTCATCGAAACCGATAAGAAATTTAAAGCAAGCGTTCTGGAGCTGCAGAAAAAGATCAGCATCTCAAGTAAATAGTGCTAACTCAACTTTACTAAGCCTTCCGGAACCCGGGGGGCTTTTTTTTTACTGTTCACTCGCACTGTTTATTTTTCCACTCTTTCACAGGCTGTTATTTACAATACTGATCTCTTGGCCTTCCACCCATGTAATATTAAATATATCTGAAAATCTCACATTGCGTCCCTACGGGACGTATCGGTGGGCTCACATTTTTTTTCTACCGATATTTTGTCCCTACGGGACATGGTATTAAGTTAAACTTAATGAGATTGTCCCTACCAGACATCTATTCTCAACAATTTCCCAATCAAAACTGACTCTTAAAAGAACTCTCCCTGCCACACATATTATTTGTTCTTCTTACTTTGTATCCCCAATATCACAAAACATTAGGCAATAGACTAAATGCAGATAAGAGAAGTCATTTCGGAGGCTGACAGAAAAGCCTTCCGGAAACAGAAGGCTTTCTTTTTGAGTTCAGCCTCCAAAACCTAAGTGCAGAATGTGGTATCGGGTTTCGGGTTTCAGGTTTCGGGTTATCGTCCTGATATGAGTACTAAAGGGATTTGCTTTTATCTTAAATCTGAATAAAATCATCGTCACAGATAATTGTTATTTACTTCGAACATTTTTACTCCTCCATTTTCTCAATACTTTGTACTTTGTACTCACAACTATGTACTCCCAACTTTCAACAACCAGCAAACGATTATAATTAAATGAAGATTTCCGAAGTTAAAACCGAGGCCGACAAAAAAGCCTTTTTACTGCTTCCTCTGAAAATATACAAGGGCGATCCGAACTGGAGTCGTCCGCTCGACAAGGATATCAACGAAGTTTTCGATCCGCAGAAGAATAAATTTTTCCGTCACGGACAGTGTACCCGTTTTCTTTTGAAAGACAATGAGGAAGTAATCGGCCGGGTCGCCGTTTTCATCAATGAAAAAACTTCGAAGAGAGAATCGCAGCCTACAGGCGGGATGGGATTTTTCGAATGTATCAACGATCAGAAAGCCGCTAATATGCTTTTCGAGCAATGCGTAAATTGGCTGAAAGAAAGAGGAATGGAAGCGATGGACGGACCGATCAATTTCGGTGAGCGGGATAACTGGTGGGGATTGATTGTTTCGGGCTTCTCGCCTACTCCTTACAAAGTCAACTACAATCCGCCCTACTACCAACAACTCTTTGAGTCATACGGATTTCAGACATACTTCGAGCAGTGGTGTTATTCGATGCAGGTGCATACGGATCTGATGGATAAATTTTTCGAACGCCACAAGAAAATTTCCGATAATCCCGATTACCGCGCAGAGTATTTAAAAAAAGATAAACTCGAAAAATTCGCCGAAGATTTTCGTACCATCTATAATAAAGCGTGGGCGAGACATGGCGGCGGAAAAGAACTGGAATCAAGACAGGTTCAGACGCTTTTCAAATCGATGAAGCCTGTCATCGACGGAAGAATCATGTGGTATGTATATTATAAGAATGAACCAATCGCCATGTGGATCAACCTTCCCGATATCAACCAGCTATTCAGGAAGTTTAACGGACATTTTAATCTGCTCGATAAACTGAGATTTATCTGGATGCTTCGTAAAAGAGTTTCAAGGAAAATGATCGGCCTCGTCTTTGGCATAGTGCCCGAGCAGCAGGGAAAAGGAATCGACGCCTATATAATTGTAGAAGGTGCCCGCTACATTCAAAAATATACTTCATACTCTGACTATGAAATGCAATGGATCGGAGATTTTAATCCGAAGATGGTTGCGATTGCAGATAACATCGGCGCAAGCAAAAGCAGGGTGCTGAAAACCTACCGCTATCTTTTTGACCGGACGAAAGAATTTAAACGACATCCGATTCTGTAATTTTTATGCCGGGTAAATTCAGGCAAGATTCTGTACTCAGAATCCATTCCTCGTAAATCACTTACTTTCTTTGCGCCATTGCGCCATTGCGAGAAATTTCAATCCTTCAATGACACTTGAAAGGCACTTTATTAATCCCGGTGACGATGAAAGTGTCCATTTTTGTCCGTTGCACTGAAGGGTGTCATTTTCCTGCATAAAATGCAACATAAAGATTTCCGCACTATTAACACCCTCGCACAACTGTATAACAATGAGTAACATAGAAAAGTTCACTTTTTTTAAACAGTGCGTTGTTTTTCCTAATAAAATTCTATTTTTGCAGCCGCTTTAAACTGGTATGAGCGGGAATTAGTTAAACCAGTACACCAATAACGATTCCGTAGCTCAGTTGGTAGAGCAATACACTTTTAATGTATGGGTCCTGGGTTCGAGTCCCAGCGGGATCACGACAGTTTTATAAGATTCTGATCTTCAAGCCCTTCCTAATATAAATTAGTGAAGGGTTTTTTCTTTTCATGAAGGCTTTAAATTAAGTACAAAAGTTTAATTCAAATTACTCTTGATTTGACTGTCGTCTCAAAATACTAATATACGATGGCCTATTGTCTTTGTTTTCAAAAGTTGCTTTGAAGTGTTCAGTTAACTTTGGTAAATCACTTTTGATTGTGGATGACCAAATATTTGGATCGTATTCAACAACTCTTAACACAGTATCAACATCAAAGATTTTAGCAGTATC
>CAZAON010000166.1:0-3000 GCA_964486655.1 uncultured Flavobacteriales bacterium | reverse complement strand
GAAAAAGAAGTAAATGGGCCATTAGAAAGAACAAAACCCGCCACTAAGCGGGTTTTGTTTTGTCAGAATAAAATCACTCAACTCCCTGGTATTCATTCAACCTCTGAACAATACCCTTCTCTGACTCTGGGCTAAATATTGCAGCGATCTCATAAACACCATCTACAGGAAAATCACCTTTAATTCCATGTTCTCTTAATACGGCCTCACTGGTTGCACGGTATACACAGAATAGTTTATCCTTTACAACATAGCTGTGATCCCATTCAATTATTCCTCCCATTGACCTGATTACGCTGTTTGATCTTTTTGCAATGTCCTGAAGGTCTTCGTTGCTAAATTTTTCCGCATTGGGAATTCTTCTTTCAATTAAATACGTTTTCATTTTGTGTGTGTTTTATTGATTAATATTATAGAAACTATAGGGCAAAGATACGGCATGTTGGTATCAAAGTGCTACAAAAAATCATTCAACAAATAGCAAATGGAGTAAGACAAATCGGTCATTGAATGAAAAGAAATGGTCAGCAATTGGTGTTACATATCGTCCAATTTATTCGCCAATAGCTGTCCCATAGGGACATAATATCGGTAGTTGATATAGTTACCCCACAATCCCTCGTCCCGTAGGGACGAAATGTGCGTGCATAAGCAATTTTCAAATTAGTTTGCCGTTGAAGGTTTATAAGGATTGAATTTGTTTTATATAACAAATATCAATCAAGAAGTCCGATGTACTCCTGTGGCAACAGTCCGTATTCTTTCTTAAAGCACTTTGAAAAATAGGACGGACTTGTAAAACCTGAGTCAAATGTAATCTGCGAAACTGAGTACAATTTTTTCTTAAGCAACTCTTTTGCTTTTTCGAGACGGAATATCTTAAGGAGTGCATTTGGTGAATGCCCCGTTAATTTTACCGATGTGCGATAAAGTTGTGATATGCTCATTGCCATTAAGCGACTAAAATCTTCCGTGCCGAATTCAGGCTTTTCCCAATTAGATTCTAATATGCTAAATAGGGAAGACAGATGAATTTCCTCCTGAGGAGATAAAATGAAAAAATTATTTTTATTCTTTAAATAGAATTCTCTTGAAATAATTTCCTGTACTGCGGAAGTAATAGCTATACCCCCGCTTTTATTCACTCTGCATAAGTGTGATGCCATCTGAATTGTGTCGCCAAACAAAAAAGGACTATTTGCAACAGGCTCACCGGCATTCAACGCAATCTTCAACCCGCTTTCAATGAGAACCTTTTCGGGCAAATCTTTCTGTATCCCCAAAGCACATGAAACAGCCTGTGTGGCAGAATTAAATGAAACAATAAATCCGCTTCCCCTGTGCTCGGTTTCATGACCATTAAATTCAGCTATTTTCTTTCGTACAATTGCATTCAGTTGTTGTGTCAAAGCATTAGCTTTTTCTTTTCCCAAACGCATTTCAAGTAATACAGAGTCAGTAGTTGATGTTACCAAAAGAGTTCGCAAAGCAGGATCACTGAAAACTTTTAAACCTGTTTCGGAAATCGTTACCTCTGCTTGCGGCGGATCAAATATTCTGCCTAAAAAAGATTCTACAATGTTACTGTTTACTTCAATTATTTTATGGGGTATTAATCCATGAGCCTTGCCATGTAAATCTATCACTGCACTTTCATCCGGAGCTTCAATCAGACAAAAAACGCTTTCCCTTTTTTCATCGATCCAGTAAGTCATGACTGTGCAGTTATGATCACCCTGTAAGGCAATATCCTTCAGGTGAGCTTCTGCAACATCCCTGGCATTAACACCGGGAATATTATGGATATCCATGTAAATGGGCATGCAGGTTATTATTTATTTTCTGAAATAATGTAAAAATAGAAAAAATTAATAAAAAATACGAAAAAGTATAAATCCACAAAATGTAAAGTAAATTATTTTATTTTTGTTTAAATACAAATAATTTGAATTTGTATCGAACACATATTTTCACATTCAAAACATTAATTATGAAAAGAAATCTTGTTACAGCAATTGTTGCCGTATTTTTTGGTTGCAGTAATATATCGGCACAACAACAAAAACCAAACATCCTGATAATCTGGGGAGATGATATTGGTACAAGTAACATCAGTGCTTACAGTGACGGACTGATGGGTTACACTACACCGAATATTGACCGCGTAGCGAATGAGGGTGTAAGGTTTCTGCATTATTATGGAGAGCAAAGTTGTACGGCAGGTCGGGCAGCATTCATTACCGGACAGCATGGAATTCGTACCGGACTAACCAAGGTTGGTTTTCCCGGCGCGCCTATGGGCATGAATCAATTGGATCCGACCATAGCGGGCGCACTTAAACAATTGGGATATGCAACGGGTCAATTTGGGAAAAACCACTTAGGCGATCGTAATGAAAGTCTGCCTACGGTAAATGGCTTCGATGAATTTTACGGCAATCTCTATCACCTCAATGCAGAGGAAGAGCCCGAGTTGCCCGATTATCCGAAAGACCCTTCATACCTTTCTAAGTATGGTCCGCGCGGTGTGTTAAGATGTACAGCTACTAATACAGATGATGCAACTGTCGATCCCCGTTTTGGAAAAGTAGGAAAGCAAAAAATTGAAGACACAGGACCACTTACGAAGAAGAGAATGGAAACCGTTGACGATGAAACTTCAAAAGCCGCAATAGAATTTATGAAAAAACAACATGCGGCAGGCAAACCTTTCTTTGTATGGTGGAACGGAACACGTATGCATCTTCGAACACATGTAAGAGCCGAACATCGAGGAAAATATACGCATGGTGATAGTGAATATATAGACGGAATGATCGAGCATGATATAACAGTTGGAGAACTGCTAAAAGCATTAGACGATTTGGGTATAGCAAATAATACCCTTGTTGTGTATTCTACAGATAATGGTCCGCATTCAAATACATGGCCCGATGGCGCTACAACAGCGTTTCGTTCCGAAAAAAATACCAATTGGGAAGGTGCATTTCGTGTTCCATG
>CAZAON010000165.1:0-2785 GCA_964486655.1 uncultured Flavobacteriales bacterium | reverse complement strand
ATTCTAAACAAATAACAATTTCCGGAACAGAGAATTTTTCGGTCAGATTTAATAAATTGATAAATTAACAATTATTACGGGATTTTTAGTGAAATTAATTTACATTTTCCGGTAACCTAATAATGATAATCGGAGGCTGTTACAAAACAAGAAAGCACTATCTTTACAGTCACATACACATTATTTTAAATGTTCAATTTCCTTGATAAAATAAAATCAGACCCCGGAACCTATCGTCAGCTTTCAATCGACGACCAGCTGATTTCTGAATTTAACTGTCCTCTTGAAACGCCAAAAGAAGACATGTGGTCCGAATTGAACTATTTTGCCTACGTTATTGAAGGTAAAAAAATCTGGCACACACCGGACAATTCATTCGAGCTGACAGAAGGCAAATGTATTTTTGTAAAAAAAGGCGCTCATATTATTGAACAATTCTTCGATGCTAAATTTTGTGTTGTTGTTTTCTTCGTATCGGACAAATTTATTACCGAAATAGTCAGAAGTCAGTTCCCTAAAATTGAACAAACCGGAAAATTAGATTTATCGCAGATATATTATGTAGATAGTGACGACGCGCTTCATGCTTTTTTCAATTCAATCGCACCCTATTTTCAATCAACAAAAGATGTAAATAAAACACTGCTCGAATTAAAATTCAGAGAACTTATTCTAAATGTCGTCAACAATCCTAAAAACAGAGAATTGACAACGCATTTCAAATCGCTGTTAACTGTTTCTGATATTGACTGCATTCGACAGGTTCTTGAACAGAATTTTCATCACAATTTAAAACTTGAAGAGTATGCCAGAATTTGCGGCAAGAGTCTATCTGCTTTTAAACGTGATTTCGAAGAACATTTTAATACCACACCCGGCAAATGGCTGCTTGAACGAAGATTGAATCATGCACAGATCCTGATTAATACATCCGGAAAATCAATAAGTGAAATTGCCTTTGAAAGCGGATTTGAAAATGCATCTCACTTCAGCCGTGCATTTAAACAACATTTTGGAAATTCTCCTGTCGAACACCGAAGAAAAATAAACGTATAGTTCAATTACCCGAGTTTGATTTAATTTATATTTCCTTCTAAAGAAAATTTTTAACAGCCATACTCTAATTGCTGCTGTTTAATTAGCCCGGAAGAGACCAAAAAATATCAATTTCCGGTTAAAAGTGACCTTAAAAGTAAAGAGTTTGAACTTTTAAGAAACTCATGATCCGAATTCCCGACATACATTTGCATAAATAAATTAAACAAAATGATCACACAACAAACACCCATCGCCTTCTCAGGCAGTATCCCTAAAAATTATGACGAATTCCTCGGACCCATGTTTTTCGAGCCGTATGCAGTCGACATGACTAACAGAGTTAGCAAACTCAATCCATCCACTATTCTTGAAATTGCGGCAGGAACCGGACGCCTTACCAAAAATCTAATTCCGATCCTGAAAGATGGAAGCTCAATTGTTGCATCGGATATTAATCCTTCGATGGTGAAATACGGAAAAGCACAAACGATGGATCCGAAAGTTAAATGGATGGAAATTGATGCGCACACACTTCCGTTTGAAGATGGCACATTCGATTGTATCATCAGTCAGTTCGGAGTTATGTTTTACAATGACCGCTTAAATGCTTTCAAAGAAGCATGGAGAGTACTCAAGCCCGGCGGAACATTTATCTTCAACAGCTGGGATGAGATAAAAAACAATCCGATGGCTAATGAAGCAAGCGAAGCGCTGAAACATTTCTTTCCGGTCAACACTCCTGCGTTTTACTCTGTTCCTTTCAGCTACTTTAATGAAAGTGAAATTTCAGCAGACTTGAAAGCCGCGGGATTCAGCGAACCAAAAATCGAAACGGTAAAATTGATTGGTTATAGTTCAAACGCAGCAAGTGCCGCCAAAGGACTTATTCAGGGAACACCAACAATTACCGCAATCGAAGAACGTAACGAAAGTCTTGTACCTGAAATTTTGAAGTATCTTGAAAAAAACATCACAGGATTATTCGGAGATAAATTTCTTAAAGTACCATTACAGGCTAAAGTTGTAACGGCAATTAAAAAGTAAATTAAACCGGCATGTACCGGCGCCATTACACACACTGGAGCCGGTAGCTTTGCCATTTATTCATAGCGTTAAATGAAATTTCATCTATTTATTTTCAACGGATAAATCCTGAAAGTTATTTCTAACAATCTGAATTTGCAGTAAGCACTTCCTCCCGCTAAATCAGTTTTTTTACCGGTTCAGTCAGTATTTCTTCTTTTGATTTTATGCCGTTGTACTTTTGATTTCACAATCGCAGTTTTAAATCACTAAAGAAATGAAGACACAAATTATACTCATCATCACTTGTCTGTCCATTCAAATAAATTCATTCGCTAATTTTTCCATTGACTGGACAACTACTCCACCCGTTGCTTATACAGGAACTTCGATTACAACCGATAATTCGGACAATGTGTATTCAACAAGTTCCGAGGGTTCAATTCATTTGCAAAAGCATGACAAATTCGGCAACTTTAAATGGCAGGCAACTTCGTCAACAACGCTGCAGTTCAACTATGAATTTGCCGTAAAAGCTTTTATTGATCCGCAGGGAAATCCAGTCGTCGTTGGTTACAGATATACCAGTTCCTCCAGCAACGGCCGGAGTGCAAATGCAATCATTGTTCTCAAATACGATCCATCAGGTAATCTCATTTACAAACAAATGGTAAACGGAACATTCAGCTATTTTAACAACAGCAGGTACTGGACTAATGTTTCT
>CAZAON010000164.1:0-9984 GCA_964486655.1 uncultured Flavobacteriales bacterium | reverse complement strand
GGTTGATATGAGCAGTTATACATCAGGAATTTATATTGTCAGAGTAATTTCAGACAAAGGAATCAGCACACACAAAGTGAGCCTGAACAAATAGAATATCCTATTTACAACTTTAAAAAAGCCCTGTTCATCAGGGCTTTTTTTTTACTTTTATACCCCATGAAAAAAGTCTGCTTCTTACTGTTGTTTTCATTAACATTTTCAGCGAGCCGTTCAGAGGCGCAATGCAATGTTGATACAATTACAAATACTTTTTATCGTTTTCTAAATCCGGGCAGTGTAAGTGAGTTCACCGGTTTCTTATGTATAACGACAGACAGTGTGGGTACAGCCGGAGTACTTGGTTATTATGACGGCAATGGATTTACAATAAAACTTATTGCGGGAACAGAAGTTGTTTTTTCGACTGACAGTTGCAACGGGAATCAGGTTTCAATGACAATAGTAGATTCGGCCGATGTGATTATTCCGGGTGCATACTCTTCTCCTGCATGTTCAAATACGTTAGATTTTATAGCACCTTATACAGGCAAATTTACGGTTGTATTGAATCTGAATGGGGTTTGCGGCGGAAGTGGTACAAATTTACTCGGACAGCTCTATGTTAAAATAAAACCAGGTACAACAGCACCGGCCTGTTCGGGTGTAATAAATGATACAATTTGCGGAGCGATACAGCTACAGGTTGGTTCGGGTTTTTCTGCCGGAAATACAGCCGATGCCTATCCGTCAGATCCAATGGATTCATATCTGGTTTCGATTGGCGCAACGACATGTTCTACTCCAAATAATACGATGTGGTACTATTTGCAGTCACAGACAAATATTGACACGTTGAATATTTGGGTAACCTCAGGAGTGGGCAGTGGTTTTCACTCATGGATTTCCGGTTTTCATGCTAACAGTTCCTCTAATTTCTGTACAGGAGGTTTAACATTTCTCGGATGTACGGCAGGAGCTGCTGATGACCAGGGAATTGACACTATGAGTTTTCAGTTTTTCGGAGTTTTAGCAGGTGAGGTTTATGTTTTCATGATAGACGGATTTAATGGTGGCTCGGGGCCATTTTCAATAGCGCTTATGAATCAGCCTTATACAACTTCAATTGAAGAGGCGGAGGCGGGCGGATTTAACATTTATCCGAATCCGGCTACGAATGAGATTAACATCCGGACCAAAATTAGCAGCCCTTATTTAACATTAACACTTTCTGACATTACGGGAAAAACTATTTCCAGCGAGAAATTCGCAGGAATGGATGTAATAACGCTGAAAACAGGGCATCTTTCAGGAGGAATTTATTTTATAACTGTTAAAAGCCAAAATGGCGTTTTTCAGAAAAAAGTGTGTATTTCCAATGGATTTTAATCTTCAAAATTCATCAGAAAAAAAACACTTTTATGATCTTCCCTGAAACAAAAAAACTTACATTTACCCACCAAAAAAATTGCTAACCAAAATTAAATTATGAAAAAAGTATACCTATTAACGATTGCTTTGCTTAGCGGCATACTCGTGAATGCACAAATGGTGCGTAGCGGAGATAACGCAGGCAAGCACAAATCACCAGTTAGAGTTAATGCGCTTGCAAGACATGCTGCTCCGACACATGTAAACACTCCTAATTCTAATGCTGTTATCTGGTCAAATGACTTCAGTAATTCAGCAGACTGGGTAGTATCAAGCGGAGTTACGAGCGGAGCCGGAATGTTTGACAACTGGTCAATCGGTTCAATAGGACCCTCTGGACAGTTCTTCATTGATCCGATCGCTACAACAGGCGATTTCGCGATATTTGATTCAGACTTACTGTGTTCACATGATCAAATTGGACGCTTAACAAATGCAACTGCAATTGACCTTACCGGTCATCCGGCTGTTCGTTTGACTTTCTCTCAGTACTACAGAAGATTTCATGACAGTACATATGTTTACATCAGTAACAATGGTACTTCATGGACACGTTATGAAGTGAATGCAGGACTTTTAAGCAATTCATTCAGCGCTAATAATTCTGCCATCAACCCGGATGTCGTTACAGTTGACATTTCGGCTACTGCAGGTAATCAGTCTACTGTTTACGTTCGTTTCGAATACTACAGCCCTGATACAAACGCAGCAGGTTACGATTCACTTTCAGGTTGTGGTTACTCTTGGATGGTTGATGATGTAACAATTTCTGATATCGCTTCTACAGATGCGGCGCTTATGCCGGCTGATCCGGGTGAATATTCTATTTTCCCTTTCATTCAGCCTGAAGCTTTACAACTTCGCGGCCGTTTAATCAACACAGGTTCTTCTCCAATAACCGGCGGAAGAATTATCTTCAATATCTATGACATCAACGGTCCTCAATTTACTGACACAAGTGCAGCGTCCGGAACATTAAATCCCGGCGATACATCAGGTTACCTTGCCGCTGCAAATTCATACACAGTTCCTCAAATCGGATTTTATGCGATTGAGCAAATTGTTTACGTTGCAGGTGATGGCGATAACACAAATGACACAACTTTTATTGAGCCGTTCTGCGATGACTCTACATATGCAAGAGATATCACTGCATTACCTGGTCAGGGAGCTGCATTCTTAGGTGGTTTTGGATTTAACGTAACAACAGGAAATCCAACTGGTACCGGTTCTATGGGCCAAATGTTCCACATCTGGCATGCATCTGATATTACATCAGCAACATTCTTCCTTGCAAGCGATCGTACAGGTAAAAACGTTAGCATTGATCTTTACAGCGTACAAGGTGGAGTTCCAAATGCTATCATGGGAAGTACTCCTGTTTATACTCTCACAGCAGCTGACACAGTACTTACAACTATTGCTTTCAGCAGCCCAATCAGCGTAACACCAGGTGACTATTTCCTTGCATTCAACCAGCTTGATACAGGTAACATCACTATCGGTGCAGCAGATGGTTTCTTTACACCACAGAAAGGTTTCTTCAAAATTCCCGGTGGAAACTGGACAACTTTCGAAAACCCAAATCCGGCACTTAGCCTTGAACTCGCTCTTATCTTACGTGCAAATAACCCAACAGGAACATTGTTAGGTGTTAATTCAGCATCTGAAAAAGTTCAATTCAACGTTTATCCAAATCCTTCAAGCGGCATGTTATATGTTGCAGGAAATGGAGAGAAAGATGTAACAGTTCAAGTTACCAATTCAGTTGGTCAGGTTGTTAAAACAGCTAAATACGATCGTCTGACAGTTAACCGTCTTGACCTTAACAGCGCTCCTTCAGGATTGTACAATGTACATATCAAATCTTCTGCAGGAGAACTGACTAAGACAGTTATCATCCAGTAATTAAAATTCTATTCATAATAAAAAAAGGCTGTCTTTCGGACAGCCTTTTTTTATTATGAATATTGAAGTCCCGATAGCAATCGGGAGAAAATTGAAGAATGAAGTATTAAGTATTAAGTATTGAGTATTAAGTATTAAGTATGAAGAGAAAAGAGTTAAGAGTTAAGAGTGATAGAATCTAATTCAATCTCTATTAAATCTTTTTGATGTTTTTTGCCAGGGCTGAGGCAAAAATGAACTCATTGAGTTCTTTATTATCTGTCTTGAGAATATCATCAACGTTTCCTTCCCACCACTTTTCTCCTTTATATAAAAAGACAATTTTATCACCCGCTTCAAGAACAGAGTTCATGTCGTGGGTATTCACGATTGTTGTCATATTAAATTCAGCGGTGATTTCACAAATCAGATGATCAATTACGATAGATGTTTGCGGATCAAGTCCTGAATTAGGTTCATCACAAAAAAGGTACTGTGGATTCGGCGCGATTGCGCGGGCTATAGCAACACGCTTTTTCATTCCGCCCGAAAGTTCCGAAGGCGTAAGATGATTTACATTAATAAGATTTACACGTTTCAGGCAAACATTCACTCTGTCCCTCTTCTCCTCCATCGACATTCGGGTAAACATGTTGAGAGGGAACATAACATTTTGTTCAACATTCAATGAATCGAACAATGCACCGCCCTGGAATACCATTCCGATTTCCTGTCTGAATGGTTTACGTTCCTTTCGGTCTAACCCTGAAAACAATTTGCCGTCGTATAAAATTTCGCCTCCATCCGGTTCTAAAAGACCGACCATGCATTTCATCATAACCGTTTTTCCGCTGCCGCTGCCACCAATAACAAGATTCGTGTGGCCCGTTTCAAACAGGCAACTGACATCACGAAGAATTGGTCGACCGTTGAAACCTTTCGATATATTCTTAAGCTCTATCATGTGAGAATTAGCTGAGTTAAGATGTAATCGAAAACTAAAATCAGAATGCTGCTGTATACGACTGCATTGGTACTTGATTTACCGACTTCCAGTGCGCCGCCTTCGGTATGATAACCATGGTAAGAGGCAACAGTAGTAATGAGATAGGCAAATGTCAGTGTCTTTATTAGAGCGAAAACGATGTTAAACGGAACGAATGAATCCTGTATTCCCCTGATATAATCACTGGAACTTATTACTCCTGCCATTGTTCCGGCGATCCATCCTCCAAATATCCCCAGGAACATTGAAATAATAACTACAAAAGGAAATATGGTAATTGCGGCAAGAACTTTCGGCAGAACCAGGTAAGCAGAGGAATTGATACCCATAATTTCAAGGGCATCAATTTGCTCCGTCACCCTCATGGTTCCGATCTCAGATGCAATACTGGAACCTATTTTTCCGGCAAGAACGAGAGACATCATGGTGGGAGAAAATTCCAAAATGATGGAATCCCTGGCAACAATTCCCACGGCAGTCATAGGTACTAGCGGATTAACCAGATTATAAACCGTTTGAATGGTGATAACGGCTCCCATAAAAACGGAAGTCAGCGCCACAATGCCAAGCGACCCATAACCGAAGTTATCAAGTTCCCTAATGTATTGTTTCCAGTAGATAGAAAACTTCTCAGGCTTAATGATCAGCTCCTTCATGAAAATCCAATACCTGCCTAAGTGGAATAGCCAATTCATAAAGCGCCAAAAGTAACGAATGCTATTGAAAATAGAGGATTGCCTGCCCCAATTTTTGAGGAAGATTGAATATTTAAATTAAAAAGTCAGAAATAAGAATTAGCCCGGTAACGTTTGCCTTAATAATGACCATTTTAGCCGATATTCTCACCTCTGAAAAACCCAATTGATCGTGAATAATCTATCCCTAAATTCGTTCAATGGTAGCAAAAGTCAGATTCAGGCCTGCCAAATTTGTTTATCTTCGCGCAAATGAAAAAAAGAAACGGGACATTCCTTATTTTTTTGATAGCAATTTGTTTTTCATTTGCGGGTTGTGGAATCTTCAAGAAAAAATGTGATTGTCCTCCTACCTATGGCCAGGAACCAACACATTTACATGGCAAAAGAGGATAATCTTTAATTCATTAGTAGTAAACAAAATTTTGTTTGAGCACCTTTACCACAGATATGAAGACCGGAATCGGTTATTTGTCAGATTTGAAACCGGGTCAAAAGGGCAAGATTGTATCGTTTACCGATTACGAATTATCGCTTAAACTTATGGAAATGGGCTGTCTGCCCGGTGAAGAAATAGAGGTGATCCGCATCGCTCCATTTGGAGATCCAATTGCATATTCAGTTGCAGGCTATGTTTTAAGTCTGCGTAAAAATGAAGCAGCTACAGTTGTCATTTCAATTTCTGTTGAGACCGTATGAGCCGTATTGTGAGAGAGGACGATAAAAACGAATGGAAGCATTCGGCTAATGGCCCGGCAAAAGTAAAGAAGCTGAAGGTTGCTCTTATCGGGAATCCAAACAGTGGAAAGTCATCAGTATTTAATTCACTGACCGGATTGCGTCAGAAAGTAGCGAATTTCCCCGGTGTAACAGTTGAAAGACGGGTCGGATATTCTGAAATCAGAAATGCAGGAGAAGATCCTGTCGAATGTGAATTCATTGATCTGCCGGGAACATATTCGCTCTATCCGAAATCACCCGAAGAAATTGTCCCTTTCCAGCTTTTATGTGATCCCAATAATGAACACCATCCCGATGTTACTATTGTTGTAGCCGACGGAACAAACTTAAAGAGAAATCTTTTCCTGTGTTCTCAGATCATTGATCTGAAAATCCCCGTCATCATATTGGTAAACATGATGGACATAGTTCGGTTCAAGAAAATCAAAATAGATTTTCAGGGTCTTTCCAAAAGACTCGGCATTCCCGTAATTCCGATGACCGCAAGAAAGCAGGAAGGTTTAGACGAATTAAAAAATGCGATAACACATACTTTTTATCCGCCAAAAGAAGACTTCTTAAATGTTCGCGCGTTTTCACCCGTTGTTGTTGAAACCATTCGCAACATTGTAAATGTACACAGTGACTATAATGCATTTCTGGTAGCGAATAACATTAATCTCATTACAAACTTTGAGATTCATGAATTCAAAAAAGAGAAAATTAAAAAAGTTTGCGCTGATGAGAATTTTGATGCTTCTCAGATGCAGGCGAGAGAGACGCTGGAAAGATACAAAGTCATCACGGAGATTCTCAATGCACATGTTCAGTCACCTGACAATCCCATCCGTAAAACTTACACTCATAAAATAGACAGCATACTTACTCACCGACTGTGGGGATATGTTATTTTTCTATCGATACTGTTTCTGATTTTCCAGGCGATATTTGCATGGGCAACTTATCCGATGGATATGATTGATTCGGGATTCCGTTGGCTGAGCGAAACAGTTAGTAATGCCATGTCGCCCGGATTGCTGAATGATTTAATAGTAAACGGAATTATAGCCGGACTGAATGGCATCGTTGTATTTATTCCGCAGATAGCTCTATTGTTTTTCTTTATTGCCATTCTGGAAGACACGGGTTATATGTCTAGAGTCAGTTTTCTCATGGATAAGATTATGAGAAAGTTCGGATTAAACGGCAAGTCGCTGATACCACTAATGAGTGGAGTGGCTTGCGCGGTTCCCGCCATCATGTCGGCGCGAACGATACAAAACCGGAAAGAGCGACTGATTACAATTATGGTAACCCCATTGATGAGTTGTTCGGCACGTCTTCCCGTGTATGCGCTTCTTATCGCTTTGATTATACCGGGTCATTATATAATGGGATTCAATCTGCAAGGCCTGGTATTGATGCTTCTTTACCTGATAGGATTTTTCGCCGCGGTTTTAGCGGCATATGTTATGAAACATATTATTAAATCAAAAGAGAAAAGCTATTACGTAATGGAAATGCCGATGTATCGAGCTCCCAGATGGAGTACGATCGGCATACATATCGTAGAAAAAATAAAAGTATTTCTTTTTGATGCAGGTAAGGTAATCATATCCATTTCCATCATCCTATGGATGCTTTCGTCCTTTGGTCCGCCGGGAAAGTTTAACAGTATCGAAGAAAAATATACACAGTTGTCAAAGTCAGGGAGCATTACGGCCGATGAAGCTGAAATTTCCATTCAGTCAGAAAAACTTGAAAACTCCTATGCGGGAAAACTCGGACATGTAATAGAGCCGGTTATCAAGCCTCTTGGCTTCGACTGGAAAATCGGTATAGCCTTGATCACCTCGTTCGCCGCGCGCGAAGTATTCGTCGGCACAATGTCCACTATTTACAGTGTTGGTGGAAGCGAATCGAGAAAAATGACTCTGAAAGAGAAAATGCAAAGTGAAATAAATCCCGATACCGGCGGACCGCGTTATTCCTTTGCTACCGGAATATCCCTTATGCTTTTTTATGCCTTCGCCATGCAGTGTATGAGTACCATTGCAGTTGTCTATCGTGAAACACGCCGGAAGAAATATGCGATTTTTCAGATACTTTATATGTCGGTTATGGCTTATGTCGCGAGCTTGATTGCGTATCAGTTATTATCGTAATCCTTTTTTAATTTGCAGAATTGAATTCTATTTATTTATATTGTCATTGTTAAATTATTTAATTTCTGCCCGGATTAATTATTGACAATTGCTCCATTATTATCCTGGGGTGCAGTATTATTTAAACAACTTATTTTAAACTTTAATAATTATGTTAAAAATGAAGACGAGGCATTTCCTATTATTTCTCTTAATTATTAATTCCAATACTTATGCTCAGGGTATTAAATACAAAAATTATAAATATGTATGGAAAAGAGATATTAAAAAACTAGAAGTTGAAGATCAGTTTAAGAATAAGGACGCTGTTATACTTGAAGAAGAATGTGTATATAATCTCTCGGGTAACAGGGTTCCTACATACAATTCAGTTTCTATTACGGCGAATTATTACTTTTTTGAGGAGGGGAGTTCGGATAAATCCCCAATTATACAAAAGCATTTTATTATAAAATACCTGACGAAGAAGGGTATTGAAAAATATAATTCATTCACATTACCTGAGAGTTTTGATCCGGCTTCCGACTATTATACCGTTAGACCACAATGGCGGGATAGTATCAGAAGACCTGTGGGTGATTTTGAATGCATTCGTTATTTTGCAGCGCGAATAATTAAACCTGATGGAAAAACCATTCCTGCTGAATATTCGGTTTCAACTCCTGTACTTATATTAAAAGGAAACAATTCGGATGAAAAATATTACAACTGGATTTTCAAAATAACCAATCTCGAACCCGGTGATGAAGCAGAGATAGATTATTCTTATGAAGGTGCTTACAATTACGGTGATTTAAACAGAATTTTTTTCGATTCACGCATACCGGTTCAAAATCTTCATTTTAATCTTCGTGTTCCTGAAAACAGAGTATACATTCTCTTTTATCATAACGGAGGTGAACCATATGATTCGGTTATGTCGGCCTCCGGATCAAAAACCAAAGAATATTATTTCCGGTTCAAGAATTTACCCGGTGGTATTTTAGAGCCGGGTAACAGGGCATACCTTTCCAGTCCGTATGTTTCGTTTTATCGTCACAAACTGGACTATGGCATCATGGATGAGAAAACGAAGTTCGTAACTAAAGCATTGAATTACCCCTGGAGTTATATAATGATTCCTTATGCAGAATACAGATACCAGGATGTAACCCTAAGATTAAGCAGGACTGATAATAACACACAAGGATTAAATGATTATTATGAAAACTTAAAAAGCAAGATAAAAGACTCTTCTGCAGCAGCTTTGCTTATGGCAGCTCAGCATGATATTTCTGTAAATTTTGATTACCAAATTGACGAAGGCCTGCGAAATGGCCGACGACCGGACCTGGAACATATCGGAAAAGATGTTTCTAAAAAACTTCTGCGGGAAGTAAGCAGATACCGGCTTTTAGACGAACTATTAATCAGAGAAAACAAACCTTATTTTCATAATATATTGATGGATAAAAGAATTGACACGCTAAAACTTTCGCAATATGAAGGATTTTCCTGCTCGAGATTCGCTGTTTGTGTTCAATATAAAAACAACATCATTTATGCATATCCCAAATCCACAAGGTTTGGATATGAAGCAAATGAATTGCCTTTCTACTACGAAGGCACACCAACTCTGCTTGTTCCTCAACTTGAAGAATGGGATAAAAAATTCCAACTCGTACCTGATATAAGGTATCTGGCATCACAAACTCCGACAAGTACTTTAATGGACAATACGAGAAATACAGCGTCTTCGGTTAGCGTTTCTCTCGACTCATTAAAATTTCAGATGAGCTTAAAGACTAAATTATCGGGACAATTTTCAACATTGTTGCGTGGATATTACCGTTTTGGAACAATTGATAGTACTGTAAATCCGAATTACTACAACATTGTTTCTCAAATTGCCGACAATCCCGATAAAATAACAAAACAAGTTGGTGATGTTAATCCGGATTTCCCATTTGAATGTTCAGTGAATGAATCATTTGCTTCTACGAAATCCATTCAAAAAATCTCCGAAAAAGAATTTATTCTTTCAGTAAAAAACTGGTTCAACAATGTTACAGAATCCGAATTTGAAAAAGAAAGAGTTTATGATTACTACCCTGACTTTGTC
>CAZAON010000163.1:0-13356 GCA_964486655.1 uncultured Flavobacteriales bacterium | reverse complement strand
CCCGACGAAGAAAGAACGGCAATCACAGCCGGACTAATCATTGTACCGGAGTGAGCAATAATATCTCCCTTTTTTTTATCCTCACCTTTTCGATGGATATTCTGTCCTTTTCGAATGTTCTCCGTTTTTATGGTTGCAAATCCGTTTTCGATTGCTAAATCTTCTATTCGAATAACAGTATCGACAGATGCGGACAACGATGCGCCTGTCATTACTTCAACACATTCATCATCGGAAATTATCTGCACAAATGAATCTCCTGCGGCCTGAGTAGCTTTAATTTTAAATTTCCTGATGCCCTTTTCAAATGCACTAAACATTATTGCAATTCCATCCATTGTAATTCTGTTGTATGGCGGAAAATCAATGTCGGAATAAACATCGTTGGCTAAAGCCCTTCCGACGGCCTGAGTAAAATCGATTCTTTCAGTTCCGTAATCTCTGCAAGTTGCTAAAATTATTTCCGTAGCTGATTCTACCGAAACCATTGCTTGTTTAACCGATTGTCCGGAATGTATCATTTCTATCCTCCGATCAATGCCATTGACTCATGCAACAATCCGGGTGAGGCTGACAGCTTCTCCGCCTCTACTCCGTCTTTCGCCCGCTTTTGAATTGCATTAAGTAATTCAATTGAAATTTCTTCATCAGTTTTGTTTGTACGAATCAGCTTCAGCACATTCAATGCTCCATGATCATATAAACAGGTTTTCAGAATTCCACGGGGAGTAACGCGAAGACGATTACATGTTCCACAGAACGAACGGCTGTAAGCGGCAATAATTCCGATTGATCCTTTATGGCCCGGAATTTTATAATTAGCAGAAGTTGAGTAATCCGGATCAGTAATTTTATGAATGCCGGGAAATGATTCGGTAATTCTTTCTAAAATCTTTCTGTGATTCCATTTGATACCGGAATGATTATTTCCTTTTCCGTTGAATGGCATTTCTTCGATGAAGCGAACAGCTATGTTTTCATTCTTTGTAAGCATAACCAGCTCCCGAATGTCATCAATATTTTTTCCATCCATCACAACAGCATTAATTTTTACTTCGAAATTATTCTGAAGTAACAGATCCATTGTGTTTAATACAGCGGGCAAATCATCTCGCTTAGATATCATTTTAAAACGATTCCTGTCGAGTGTGTCCAGACTTAAATTAACCGAATTAACTCTGTATTTTTTCAGATCAGGAATATATGGAGCCGTAAGTACTCCATTAGTTGTAAGAGCAAGCTGACTTACTTTTGTTTTGGAAAGTTCGCGGATAAACATCATGAGGTCCTTTCTCATGAATGGCTCTCCACCGGTGATGCGAATTTTCTGAATGCCCATTTTTACAAGGATGACAGATAACCTGAGCATTTCCTCATAAGTCATCAATTCACGGCGAGGCAGCCAATCGTTATTTTCATCCGGAATGCAATAACTGCACCGGAGGTTGCAACGGTCGGTTACGGCGAGGCGTAAATAGCTGATTGTTCGTCCGTGGTTGTCTGTTAGCATTTAGGCACTTGGAATTAACAGGAATGAATTTTATAGTTTAGGAAAGCTAACAAAAAAATAAACATGTTGTGACTGAGACTAAAAAAATCATTTTAAAAAATTATAGATCCCAATACTTAATCAATCTTTTACATCAATAAAATTCGTAATTCAAATAATTGGTAATTATATTAGTCTTTAGTAATTAGTCATTAGTAATTTTCTTCAACTTCCCTTCTTAGCAACCAATTTCAATTTCCCCAGTTCTTCTGCAGCCAGTTCAAGCTCCGCATACCACTTCTCCCCATACTTCCTTGTCAGCGATTCTTTCAAAAATTTATATACGGGAACCTGGAGACTCTTGCCGAGTTTGCAGGCGGGATTACAAATGTTCCATCGGTCATAGTTAATTGCATCTACTCCGGCTTTGTTACGAGTGATGCGAATCGGATAGAGGTGACATGAAACAGGCTTTTTCCAGTCTACTTTGCCGGCATAATAGGCCTGCTCGATGGCGCACTTCGCTGTACCGTCTTTATCGAAAATAGTATAGGCACATTCTTTTCCTTTAATGAGCGGCGTAACCCATTCCTTCTTTTCATACAACAGGTACTTCCCCTGTTTTTCAACGGCCTTGATTCCTTCCGCCGACATAAAAGGCTTTACCTTTTCATAGATAGAATCCATAATCGGTAACTCGTCCTCTTCGAGCGGAGCCCCATAATCACCTTTCACACAACAAGCTCCTTTGCATGCGTTGAGATCACATACAAACTGTTTTTCTATAACGTCTTCGGAGACGAGGGTTTGACCAATTGCCAGCATGGGGCAAAGATAATCTTATATTTCTTTGCGTCTTTGCGCCCTTGCGAGAAATTCCTTTCAAAATAGTACTTTTACCCCCCTATGTCAGCAACTACAGAAGATCTTTTCAAAAACATCATTTCCCACTCCAAGGAGTACGGATTCATTTTCCAGTCAAGTGAAATTTATGACGGACTTAGTGCCGTTTACGACTATGGCCAGAATGGTGTAGAACTCAAGAAAAACATACGTGATTACTGGTGGAAGTCAATGGTGCAGATGAATGATAACATCGCCGGAATTGATGCCGCTATCTTTATGCATCCGACTACCTGGAAAGCATCGGGACACGTGGATGCATTCAATGATCCGCTCGTCGACAATAAAGATTCCAAAAAACGATACCGTGCCGATGTTTTAATTGAAGAACATGTAGCCAAAATCGAAGGCAAGATCAATAAGGAAGTGGAAAAGGCACGCGGACGATTTGGTGATAAGTTCGACGAACAACAATACAGGTTAACGAATCCCCGCGTCGTTGAATATCAGCAGAAGATAGACGCCATAAATACCCGTTTCAAGAAAGCACTCGAAGATAACGACCTGGCCGATGTAAAACAGATCATTCTCGATCTCGAAATCGTTTGTCCGGTCAGCGGTACACGCAACTGGACCGACGTTCGCCAGTTTAATCTTATGTTCAATACCCAGCTTGGTTCAGTTACCGACGAATCAAGTACCATCTATCTCAGACCCGAAACGGCTCAGGGTATTTTCGTCAACTTCCTGAATGTACAGAAAACGGGCCGTATGAAAATTCCGTTCGGCATCGCACAAACCGGAAAGGCTTTCAGAAATGAAATCGTTGCCAGACAGTTCATTTTCCGCATGCGTGAATTCGAACAAATGGAAATGCAGTTCTTCATTCGTCCTGGCACCGAAATGGAATGGTATGACCACTGGAAAACTACACGAATGAAATGGCATCGTTCTTTCGGATTCCCTGATGGTAAATACCGTTTTCACGATCATCTTAAATTAGCTCATTATGCGAATGCTGCCTGTGATATTGAATTCGAATTCCCTTTCGGATTCAAGGAATTAGAGGGCATTCACTCACGAACAGATTTTGATTTAAAGAATCACGAACAATTCTCCGGCAAGAAGCAGCAATACTTCGATCCGGAACTGAATGAAAGTTATATTCCGTACGTCGTTGAAACTTCGATCGGACTCGACCGCATGTTTCTCGCCATCATGTCGCAGAGTTACCAGGAAGAAAAACTGGAAGATGGCAGCGATCGTGTTGTGTTACGCATTCCGCCTTTCCTCGCACCTGTTAAATGCGCCGTTCTCCCTTTGCTTAAGAAAGACGGACTCGATGTTAAAGCGGCAGAGATTTTTGACAAACTGAAATATGACCATCTCTGTGTATCGGAAGAAAAAGATTCGATCGGAAAGCGTTACCGCCGCCAGGATGCGATCGGAACCCCGTACTGCATAACCATCGACCATCAGACATTGACAGACGACACTGTTACCATCCGCGACCGCGACACCATGAAACAGGAACGGATTGCCGTTGACAAAGTCAATGATATTCTGAACGAGAAGGTGGATATGAAGAAGGCCTTACGAAAGCTCTAACCCGAAACCCGGAACCCGAAACCCGGAACCTGGAATATTCAAGATTCCAGGTTCCAATAAAAAAGGCCGTCTGCTCTTGCTGACGGCCTTTTTTATTGGTTTTCGGTTAGACGAAAATATTATTTTCTGAGAATGATTCTTCTTGTACTTTCTGTGGTAGAAGATTTAACCTGAACAAAATAAACACCATCAGGATACTCTGTTAAATCAACATTTACATTTGAATCCTGGCTGGTTAATACAATCGATTTAATTTCTTTTCCTAAAACATTTCTTAAACTGATTGTAGCATCTTTAAGTCCTTTGCACTCAATGGTTGCAAAACCTTTTGTAGGATTAGGGAAAATGCTAAAAGAATTAAATGAATGATCAATTGAGGAAATTGCAGTTGCGCAAGTTGTGGTATCACCAAAATTGGATAAACCGGCAGTTGCACAAGCAATATGGAAATCTGCATTATTGTTATTGGAGTCAGCCCCGTCAGGGAAACGACCTATACTTCTTAAAGGCGCACCAACATATACATCTGAATTAACGGAATCCAGTCCTGTTCCTTCGACATATGGTGCCACTGTTGAACCTTCATAACTTACAACATCGATAATATTTCCGGTTGAGTTTTCTCTAATTGCAACTGCATCGGGAGAACCGTTCTGAATGATATTCGAAGTCCTTGGAATCACCATATCACAGTTAGGAACGTATCCTCCATTTCCACAGAGAACGAAAAAGTCGCCCGGGGCGAGTGTAACAGCAGGCAAAGGAAATGAATCATAACCTGTACCGTTAAAACCATTAACCATGTAAATAGAATAAAGAGAAAGGTCAATTCCGTTTACATCGGCATTATATATTTCCAGAAATTCTGCGGAGTCAGTACTTAACTGATCGTAATCAATTTCGTTAATCTTCAATCCGACTTGTGAAAAGCTCACAAACGAAAGTAGAACAAGAGATAATAGAGTAATTGTTTTTTTCATAGACTTACTTTAAGCAAACAAATATAAACCATTTTTACTTACTATAGTATCCTTATTTAAATAAGCGGATTTGCTCAAAAAAACTGACTCAATCCTGACGAAAACCCCTTAAAATCGAGGCTAATTCAGTGAATCACAGTTACTTGTTGTTAAAAGCCGACATGGTTCGGTCAACACCGACTACCATAAAGCTTTTTACAAACTCAATCGACTTACTTATAAGCTCAGGTAGGCCTTTCTGCTCCTCTTCGTTCCACCTGCCAAGCACGTAATTTACCTGATGACCTTTGGCGAAATTACTTCCGATTCCAAACCTGAGTCTGCAATATTCGGTACTGTTCAATACAGCAGCGATGTCATTTAATCCGTTATGACCGCCATCACTTCCTTTCTTTTTCATTCGCAATGTACCGAATGGAAGTGCCAGATCATCTGTTACTACAATGATGTTTTCAATCGGAATCTTTTCAGCCTGCATCCAGTAATTCACGGCCTTACCACTAAGGTTCATGTAAGTCGTCGGCTTAATGATTACTACCTGCTTTCCCTTAAACTTCGAATGATTTACGAATGCCAGCTTATCATTCGTGAACAATTTTTTCCCGGCATCTTCTTCCCTCGCTAAAGATGCAGCCAATGCATCAGCCACTTCAAATCCGACGTTGTGCCGCGTGAATGCATATTCATCGCCAATGTTGCCGAGTCCGGCTATTAAGAATTTCACGCTGTTAAAATATAATGGTTAATAAGCGAGTAATCAGATTTCCTCGATTTGCAGCGAAAATACAATTTTTATAGCGCTAACAGGAAATCATATAAAAATCAGATTTTATATGTGAGCCGTTCCTCAATTTATTTGCGTTTGGAATAAAATTGATTTGCATTTTCCCCATAATAATAAAAACCACCCACTGAACGTTATACAATACCTTATGAAGTGTATTAGCTTGAGAAAAGTCATCATTGGTCTGTTAATTTTTTACGGTTGCAGTGGTCATACTACAGAACCGACAAGTAAAATTTTAAATGACGAGGCTACCCGCAACATTGCTCATGAAGCTTTGAAATTTTGCCGGCAGAAAAATTACAATGAAAAATTCTGCATTTTAATTGACATGAAAATTCACTCCGGACTAAAGAGATTTTTTATATGGGACTTTGATAAGGATACAATAACTAAAAGTTTTCTTGTCGGACATGGTTGTTGTGATAATCCGTGGAGTTCAGATTATTCAAAAGAATCTCCGTTGTTCAGCAACAAAGACGGCAGCCACTGTTCATCACTCGGCCGTTATAAAATCGGAGAAAGAGGTGTAAGTGAATGGGGAGTAAAAGTTAAGTATCAGTTGTACGGACTTGATCCCACAAATAGCAATGCAAACAAACGGGCCATAGTATTTCATTCGTGGGACATGGTTTCTGATGAAGAAACATATCCTATCGGTTGTCCGGAAGGCTGGGGTTGTCCTACCATTTCGAATAACAGTTTCAAAGAAATTGATCCTGTGATTATAGCAAGTAAAAAGCCTGTGTTAATGTGGATATATAAATAACTAAATGCATTCCTAAGTATAGTTTAAATTGAAAACTTTGTCATTAATCTCTACTTTCTTTTAAAACAAGTCTATTACCTCTTAAATAATTTACCTGATATGTATTTATCGAAAGAATAAACATAAACTCCCTGCTCAAGCTGTGAAATATCAATGTACTGGCTATTCTGAATCAATTTCTTTAAAACTATTTTTCCACTTAAATCAGAAAGTATTAATTCAACTGCCCGGATCGGGTATTCGAATTCAACATACAGCTTTTCCGGATAAATGGTAACTGATATTCCTGAATAATCTGCATCTGCAATCCTCAGGCAAATAACAGCATTTACGATTGTCGTATCAGAATTGTAACAACCGTTGTTGTCGGTTACTCGTAACGAAATTGTGTCGGAATTTTGAGCAGAAAAATACAGGTCAATAAAAGACGCCGTGTCTCCGGTACTCCATTGATACTGAGAAAAATTTCCTCCGTTAAGTGTTAAGGTATCATCTATACAAATCGTCGTATCCGGACCAAGCGAAACTAAAGGCTGTGGAAATAAATTAATGGTAGTCGGATATGAGTATGAACAATTGTTTATATCGGTTAAATATAATGTATACTGACCCGATGTTGTTGCATTAATTGTATCGCCATAAAGTGTATAACCAACTGGACTGCTCCAATGCGGAGAATAATTGTTCGGTATAGGATCGTATGTGAGTTGAAATAAATTATTCTCGCAAGGATAACCAATCGTCGTAATGCTAACCGGAGTGTATAAATATGGCAATGCAGAAAATGCAATAGTGTCGGAAGCTGACAAGCCATTAAAATCTGTTACTGTTAAATTGTAGGTTATTGTTGAATCTAAATTTGTCAACAGTGGACTTAATATTGTTGAATCGGATAAGAAATTTCCCGGTGACCAGTCATACTGATATGGTGGAACCCCGCCTTCCACAGTTATCGCAAGCGGTATAAGTGAATTACTGCAAATAGTGTCAGAAAAATCTAATATTACAATCATTGAATCGTCTGAGACACTATAATAATAACAGTCAGAATAATATTGGTTGGCAGACTGTATTAAAGTATATGTATGTATGAGATCATTTACAGAATTATAGTCATATGTTGTATGTTCATTGTATGAATGCCCTCCTCCTCCTTGATGTTCCTGAAAATCAATTATTTTACCCGTACTATCATAAGTATTTATGTAAAAACGAATAGTTTCCCAATATCCACTTCCATCATAATCCTCTCTGTTGTAATTAGTGATTTTTCCTGAAGCATCGTAAACGGTAATTTCCCTCCACATGGTATCGCTGCAAGTTGTATCAGGACAATTGCTGACCATCATATTTACAGTTGAAGATGAATACGTGTATGTGTAAAATAGATATGGGACCCATAAATTTCCGACAACGTTATTATTAATGGTATAACTAACCAGGCTGTCATTAACATCATAGGCATATTCATAATAATTGGAATCTGCAAACGTAGCATACCTCCATTCCTCCTTAGTTAAAATTTTATCAGTGACAGAATAGGTATATGCTTCAATTAATGAATCATGAGGTGAATTGCTCAGATAATTTATTTTACGATATTCAATAAGTCTGTCCTGCAGATCATAAGTCCATTTTAACAAATTTTCTGTCCAGAAATACTGATTAAAATTAGCATACTGTTCATTTTTCTCCTGTATCCTGTTATTGTTTGCATCATACAGATATGTAGTACGCAGGTTTGAATCAAGTGGAAATGTGTATCCGAAAAAACGGTCCTTTTCTATAAGATTTCCGTTTGGATCATAAAAATAATTTGTCCTATAATAATAGATGCCGTTAACATCAATCTTTGTTTCCAATACGCTGTCTATTAATCCGGCTACATTGTAACCATAGTCTGTCCTGTTATTGAATCTAAAATTTGTATCATGCTGTTCCCAGGGATAGTATTCGAATTCATAATTCTCATTCACTATTAATTTACCATTGCTGTCGAAGTGATTAATTTCCTTGTCAACTGTTTTATAAAACGGAAATCCAATCTCGCCATTATAACAAATCCGAACAGTGGTTGAATCGGCCTTGCAAAATGCTGATATAAATAAACCGAGAAAGATTAAATATGGTTTCATTAGATAAAGGTATTGATTTTAGAAGTTGGTAATTGATGTAGGAATTGGAAGTGCCGGGCAATAGTTAACTAACTTATAAGCTTGTATAAAGTGCTTAAGGACATAGTCGTCAGGTTAAGGAAAATCATAAATTGAAATCAACAGTAACAGAAAAAATAATTATTCATTAAACATTACGTCCCTACGGGACGGGTTTGATCGCGTTTACTCTTTCTACCGACATTAAGTCCCTACGGGACGACCTCTGAAGGAATCATTCTAAGTTGGATAAATTTTCTCGGGTTGCCGTCCCGTAGGGACGCAATATCGGTAGATTTAATGGCACCCAATCTCCCCGTCCCGTAGGGACGTAATGTTCAATTTTGGTTTTGAGAAAATTGTAACAACAAAATTGAAGTTATTGATATCAGTTAGCCTAATATTTATTTCCTTAACCTGGCAGCATGAGGCTTAAGCCCTAAAATAAAAAGGCTCACCAGTACAAACCAGTGAGCCTTCTTCAAAATTGTTAAAAGAATTACTTCTTCTTCTCTTCTTTCGCAGGAGCTTTCGCAGCAGCAGCTGGTGCAGCGGCGGCAGCAGGGGCAGCGGCACCGGCAGCAGGGGCGCCTGCAGCAGGTGCACCCGGAGTTTCGGCAACAACAGCACGAGTCGTCTTCACGGCCGTGATGATGTTATTACCGGAATCCAGGAAGTCAACTCCTTCGATTTTAATATCGCGAACACGAATCGAATCACCAATGTTCAGGTTGTCGATTTTAATATCAACGAAATCGGGCAGGTGCTTTGGTAATGCGGAAATTTTCAGCTTGCGCATTTTATTGATAAGCTGTCCGCCTGCACGAACACCGGCAGCGTTTCCGCTAATCTTAACCGGAATATCCATGCTTACTTTTTTAGAATCACTTAACTCTAAAAAGTCGATGTGTAAAATTTTATCAGTCACGGCATGAAACTGAATGTCTTTCATTACCGCCTGATAATTTGCTCCGTCTATGGTTAAATCAACTGTATGTACTTCCGGTGTGTACACCAATCCTTTGAAGGACATTTCCGGCGCACTGAAATGGACTTGTTCTTTTCCACCGTACAGTACACACGGAACCTTACCCTCTGCCCGCAGTGCTTTCGTCTCCTGCTTTGTCTGGGCTGCTCTTTTTGTTCCGTTAATTGATATTGATTTCATCTGATTTGTTTGTTTTTGATTATTTATATTGAACTAATGATATTTAAAACTTAAACCAGGAATAACTGGCTGATACTTTCATAAACATAAACCCGGCGGATAATTCTGGCGAACAGTTCAGCCGTTGGTATCACCTTTATCTTTTCACATTCCTGTTTGAGCGGAATCGTATCTGTAACCACAAGTTCGGTCAGCCTCGAATTTTCAATTCGCTCATACGCCTTTCCCGAAAGAACGGCATGAGTACAAATCGCTCTCACACTTGTCGCGCCCTTGTCGAAAAGCATTTCTGCCGCCTTCGTAAGTGTACCCGCCGTATCAACGATATCGTCAACCAGGATTATATCTCTTCCGGCAACATCTCCGATTACGGTCATCGATCCGACTTCATTCGCACGCTTCCTTTGCTTATCGCAAATGACCATTTCCGCGTTGAAGTATTTCGCATAACCACGGGCACGGTTTACTCCGCCCATATCAGGCGCTGCTATCGTGATATTCTTAAGATTCAAAGATTCGATATATGGAACGAATAACGATGAAGGCTCCAGGTGATCGACCGGTATATCAAAGAAACCCTGGATCTGTGGCGCATGCAGATCCATCGTCATGATTCTGGTAATGCCGGCCGCACTCAGCAGATTTGCCACCAGCTTAGCCGCAATTGCCACCCTCGGCTTGTCCTTACGATCAGATCTCGCGAAACCGAAATAAGGTATTACCGCTGTGATATAGTGAGCTGAAGCCCGCTTTGCAGCGTCTATCAGCATCAGCAATTCCATCAGGTTATCTGAAGGTGCAAAGGTCGACTGGATGATGAAAACGTCGCATCCGCGGACTGATTCATCGAATGCAGGTGAAAATTCTCCGTCACTGAACCTTGAAACCGTGACATTTCCCAAAGGAACTCCATAAGAAGTAGCGATATTTTCAGCTAAATAATGGGTTGCCGTTCCGGCGAATAATTTTACACTGCGTTCCATTGTAGGCCCTGAATTTTTGGGGACGCAAAGAAAAGAAAATCAGGCAGAAAAGGCAAGGAAACTGAACAATTTGACACATTAAAATAAGGGCAAAAGACGAGTATTTCCGAAGCTTTCGGAGGAATTTTCGTCCGAACCCTGCCGGCAAGCCATTTTTGGCCTTTTTTATCCGGCTAAATACCTCTTTTTCACATCCCGTTCACTCAAAAGATGCCAACAGACCGGTAACTTAGCGACCCTTTAAAATATTAATACCAAAATAAATGAAAAGACTTCTACTCACATCCGGCCTGCTCCTTTTCCTGACGAATCTCTCATTTTCTCAATCATGGGAAAGGCTTTTCAGCAAACAAAGTACAGACGTATTCCGCTGTGTGCAGGAAGTTTCAACAGGTGGTTATGTTGCCGCCGGTTATACAGCCGATTCAACAGTGAATGATTCAGACGCATTTGTCGTCAGGCTAAATCCAAATGGAGATACCCTTTGGACTTACACCTACAATAGTGGCTCACGCAAGAAAGATCTTTTTTATAAAATCATTGAGACCAGCGATGGCGGATTCCTTGCTTTGGGATATACGAATAGCTTCCCGGTTGTATCGGACGACATTTTATATATTAAACTATCATCGTCCGGCACAGAGCAATGGGTTAAGACATGGGGTTCGGCGGAAACAGAACATGGCCAGGATGTTGTTGAAACTATTGATGGATACACGCTATGTGGTTATACTACCACGCCTGCCAATTATTACCAGGCTGTAATTATTCATGTTGATTTTAATGGCGATGTTTTATGGACGAATACTATTGGTGATACAGATTATGATGATGCGAATGCCATTGAATTACTTTCAGACGGAGGATATTTATTAGGCGGACAAGGCCGGTCGAATGGCAACTTCGATATGTACCTGATCCGTACAAACTCATTGGGTGATACTCTCTGGACGAAGCATGTCGGAAGCGCGGGAATTGACAACATTGAATCAATGACAAAAGTTACTGACGGATATATATTGGCAGGAGGTACAACAGGAGCCACATCGGGCAATGACGGATATATCGTAAAGGTTGATACCGGCGGCAATATGGTATGGAGTAAAATTTACGGCGGTGACGATCAGGATGATTTTCACAGGATAGAACCGACGACGGATGGCGGATTTATTTTATGCGGAACCACTGCAAGTTATGGTCCGGCCGAACCCAATATCTGGCTTTTCAAAGCAGACTCAAACGGTGATTCGCTCTGGGCATATACTTATGGAGATTACCAGCATGATCATGGTTATAGTGCCGTTCAAACATCTGACGGGGGTTACATACTTGCCGGTCATACCGGAAGTTATGGTTACAGAAATGAAGACGCATACGTCGTTAAAACAGATTCAAACGGTATTCCTCCAAGAGTCATGAAATATGTAAGAGCTTTTGAATTGAATTCTCCGTCATGCACCGGAGGCGTAATGCAGGATGTGAAAGTGCTTGTAAGAAATTTCGGACATACCGATGAAAATAATGTACAGCTCACTGTTGACCTTACAGGATCAGTCACGCAAACTCTCAATGCAACGATACCGTCATTACCTGCACAAACATTTCAGATCGTCACATTATCTCCGCAGGTCACAACAACCGGCACTATTACTTTTACCGGCTATACGAATGTTGTCAATGATGTTTATCCTCAACTGAATTCGTTTACACAAACTATTACTCCGTGTACAGGCATTGACGATATCTATTCGATTGAATTTTCTGTCTATCCAAATCCCGCATCCGGACTAATACACATTCAGTTGCCTGAACCAGACGATGAGTCAGAAATTACATTGCTGAACAGTAATGGCGCGGTTGTGAAAAGAATTTTTACAGATAATTTGCCGACTGATGTTAGAATTGACGCCGGTGAATTTGCAAATGGAATCTATCTGATAAAGGTTGTGACGAAAAAAGGGATGGGATTAAGAAAAGTTTTGTTCGAGAAATAATTTCATTTGCAAACAGGTTAAAGTTATCTATTCATATTGCTAATGCGGACAGAGGAACATCTGTTGACATATATTTTACAGTCCGTTAAATCCACCTTTTTACCGCTTTACAGTAGGTTTCATAATCTACGCCAAAATCTTTTTTGAGCCGTGGTTCTTCTTTATACACTATAAACAGGTTGAACAAAACGAATATGCCGACTGAATATATCAGTAAATAAAACGACTGACTAAAAATACTTTCTCCAAACAGGACCATCATCACACCAACATACATAGGGTTTCGCGAAAATTTATAAAGTCCGGATACTACAAGCCGTTTTGTCGGGTCGGCAGGAGATAATGTGCCCAAACCGTCAATGGCAAAACGAATGATACAATGAAACATGATAAATAGCCCTGTAACGAATACTAATATCCCAAGGTAATGATGAAACAAAAACTTGCCGGATAATAAACTGCTAAACTGATTTTTCACAATAACATAGGGAATAACCCCTGCCACCACACCGGGCTGTAAAACCGTGAAGATTAAATTTCGCAATGCGAGAGATCGCAGCTGTTTATTTATCATTCGGAGAATTG
>CAZAON010000162.1:0-12457 GCA_964486655.1 uncultured Flavobacteriales bacterium | reverse complement strand
CGGGCCATATGTCGTTGAAGTGCCGAGAAAAACATATCCTCCGTCGTTAGTGAAAATTGTACTATAACAGATTTCATCCTCGCTTCCGCCATAGGTATTTCCATCTATGTACCAGCTGTCTGATGTCAGCAGGAAAACACGAAAGTCAACTCCTCCCGATGAAAACGTAGTAGTACTTCCCGCAACCATTAATGTGTCATTCTTAATAAATAAATCATATAATGGTTCTTGTCCGGCATATGAAGTTGACAAATACCAAATTTCATTTCCGCTAATGTCCATTTTCATAATTATCTCATCCACATTCCCCGTATCTTCTATTTCTCCCACGATTGCAATATCTCCATTCGAGAATGCGCCTATTGCATTGAAGCTTTCATTCTTGTTATTCTTATCAACGATAGTCGAATGAATGGAATCACCGTTTGCATCCATGAACATGATATAACCATCGGTCTTTCCGTTCGATACATCTTCAAGTTTTCCGCACACTGTCAGACTTCCGTCCGATTTCGCTAAAATCTGTTTCAGGCTTACATCGACATTGTTGCTGAGAAATTTTTCCCATAAAACTGTTCCCGATAAATCAACTTTGACTACGTATCCCGAAGATAATCCATTCCCTGATCCATACGATGTTCCTGCTAAAATGCAATTACCATCAGGCGTAAATTGCATGTCGTAAATAAAATCCCAATCGCTTGTTCCAAACGTTTGTAGCCATAGCTGATTTCCGTTTTTATCGGTACGAATCAATAAAACATCGTAATCGTTATTCGCGCTATAGCCATTCGTATAACCCGCTAAAAGAAAACCGCTGTCGGGTAATTCCAAAATCGCATTCGCCTTTTCTATGCCGGAGAATCCGTATGAAAAATGATAAAACGAATTTCCAACACTATCAGTCTTTATTAAATATGCATTCGTTTGTCCTCCCCAGCCCGGTGTAGTCGAGCCTGCAATCGCATATCCATGATCCATTGTTTGTATGACGCACTTCCCTTCATTCACCTGCCCGTAGCCATAGGTTTTCCTAAACATTGGCTGAGAATAGCCTTGTACCATTACAAAAATAAAAGCAAGGGTCAGGAGATTTTTCATTATTTGTTTATCGTTTGTCTGATCGCCACCAGTTTTTTCATCAGTTCTTCCAGCAAATCCAAACGAAGCATATTCGCGCCGTCTGATTTCGCGTTGGCCGGATCAGGATGAGTTTCAATAAATATACCGTCGGCACCAACTGCAATCCCCGCCTTCGCAATGAGCCCGATCAATTCAGGTCTTCCGCCGGTAACTCCACCGGGCTGATTCGGCTGTTGCAGAGAATGTGTCACATCCAATATGACCGGTACCTTGTTTTTCTGCATCTCAAAAATATTCCGGTAGTCAACGACTAAATCCTGATAGCCGAAAGAGTTTCCACGCTCCGTCAGCATCACATGATTATTTCCCGTACTCTTTATTTTATCGACTGCGAATTTCATCGCATCGCCCGAAAGAAATTGTCCCTTCTTGATATTGACTGTCTTGCCCGTTGCTCCCGCAGCAAGTAATAATTCTGTCTGCCTGCAGAGAAAAGCCGGAATCTGCAATACGTCGGCTACTCTCGCCGCTATGGCCGCATCTCCGCTTTCATGTATGTCTGTTACAACCGGTACCTTTAATTGAGTGCGAATCTTTGCAAGTATTTCAAGTGCAGCCGCATCTCCCATACCTGTATAGGAGTCTGCCCTCGACCTGTTAGCCTTCCTGTAACTTGCCTTGAATATGAAAGGGATCTTCAGCCTGTCTGTTATATCCTGAATTTTTTTTGCAATCTCAAATGTGATTTCTTCGCCTTCGACCACGCACGGACCGGCCAGAAGGAAAAAGTTTCCGGAATCAAGATTTTTAATGTTTGGAATGTGATTGATCATTTTCAGAAGTAGGTTGAAAGTCCGGCAAAAACACCATGACCACAGCCATTTTTAGGATTAAACATAGACGAAAGGTAATCGCTTTCAATGGAGAACATCCATGATTTCAGGAACAAAATTCTGTACGACAATCCCGCGTCAAAACCGCCGTAACCGCCATAACGCAATTTTGCTCCGAGCTGATGTTTACCATTCACTAAGCTATAATTTATTTTTATGGATTCATAGGGCAATGCATTCGCAAAAAACAGATAACCTGCTTCGGCCTCTAAGTCGGTTTTGCCTTCTTTCAGCATGAAACGATAATTAACTTTCAGCAAGGCCGGCACCGGACCGGTATATGATTTCTTTTCTCTGGCCGTAAGATATGGTTCGACTAATGATGAGTCGAGCGAAATCGTTTTTCGGACCGAATCACCCAGATCGAAGAGATAGGAAACATCAACTCCTTCAAACTGAAAAGATGTGTCGGCCTTTATATAGGTACTGTTTTCATTCCAGCTGATAACTCCGAAATTTTCAGCAGATACTGTCAGCACATTTTTATCTTTCGTCTCCCAGTAAAAAGAAAAATCGGCTGAAGCACCGACTCCTTTCGTAGCCGAGATATTGTTGGCTGATGAGTCACTCTGGCGAATTTCCAGATCAGCATCGAGTATCAGATACTGACCGTCAGTTTCCGTATAGAGTGAAGCTCTGTCTGATTTTATCTGCAATAAATGCTGCCCTTTGATAAGAGATAGTCCGGCCGAATAACCAAACTTATTTTCTCCTCGGTTAAACCTGTGACCGAAGGTAAAATTCACCTGCTGATAAATAAGATTCTGATAATTGAATCTTCCTAATTCAGCGGTCTTCCCGGCGTAATTTTTATTTCCCCTGAAATACAATTCAAATGCATCCTTGCTGAAGTGACTGTTGACATTATATTTATAACCTAATGAAACGGAGAAAAAACAATTCTTCATCGAAAACAATGAGTCAGGATAGCGAACATATTTTATTTCGTTATTCGTCGCCGCGCCGAAACGATTGTTTAAAGTCAGATGCGGAGTTACCCTGTCTTTCATTTCATTGGTAATGAAGCCGCCATTAAAATATTCAAGAGCGAATTCATCCGTTATGGCATCTGAATCGTAATTGTATTCGGCTTGCAACTGAATTGAATTTTTGTATTTGCCGAGACTGCTGATTTCGCGTTCGGGCCAGCCTGAGCCGGAAACTTTTAACATTGCAAAAAGAAAATAGAGTATAGTAAGTCTTTTCACAATCAGCGTAGCATATATATTCCATCAGCGATCATTTTCAAATCTACACGATAATCTGAGTACATCTGGATCAACTGTGGATAGTCAGGAGTATTAAATCTTATTCGAATTCCGACTCTTGTAACTTCCTGCAATCGTTTTTTGCGATCTGCATCAATCGGAATTTTTATGACCGAAGTTGTCTTGCCGGTGGCCTTGTAGTTGGCATCAACAGGGGCCGCGGAAATCAGGTCGGGCACAAAAAGCGAATCGGTAATATTATTGGATGCGTCGAGCAGGAACATCTGCACATTCAGATCAATGGGAAATCCATTATTGGCAATCAGAGTAAGGGTTGCGGAACCAACCGGATCGAAGTCTGCAGCATTGTCTATTTCAAAAGGAACCGTATCGGCCAGTACAAGCTGATTCATGGCAAATCGCAACGGCATTAATACGCGAAGCCTTGTATTTAAAAGTCTGTCGCTGTAAATAAAATCGTTGCTTCCGGAGACATTGCCGAGCGGATTAATTTTAATCCGGAAGTCATAGCTTACGCTGTCGGGCAGATTTTCCACGAATGAAACAATATTGCTATTGTTATGATCGAGCTGAATAGGGTAGGCTGTAGGAATAACAGGATTATTTACATCGAACGTTTCTGTTGCACGGTTTATATTGATGCTGTGCTGAATGACGGAAGGTGCAACCAGATTTACCGTGTTACCTGTGCGGCTGTTGACCGACTTCAGATTATTCAGAAAGAGATTTGCATCGGCGCCGATCGAATTGGAAAGATCGAGATTCATTTTAATACTGTCGAGGTGCAGTAATCCGCTCTTTACAATTTTACTGAAACGTACGTCGGTCGATGTTACATCGTTATTTTCCTGCTCACCGAGATAGCCTTTCGCATAGGAAGGTGAAAGTTCGACAAGAGTGGTTGTGAGATTTAAAATGGTATCATTCCCGTTGATGATAAACGGAACGCCGTCAGGATCGGAAACAGCACGAACATTATAAGAAATGGAATTGTACAGATTTCCGGAAATTCCGGTCAGATCCAGTTCATAACCGGTGAAGTCAAATTCCTGCGAAAAATATTTCGGATCTGTGGTAGAACCTGAATCTACCTCTGCTGTTGCAGTAAACGGAAGATTGTTTTTTAAAGCTTTTGGAATTGTATACGTAAAGAAGACTTTTGTTTTCAGTGTATTCTTGATTTCAAGCCTGATTCTTCCTGAACCTATGATTGCTTTTTTCAGCAGAACATTATTCAGTGCAAGTTCAATGTTGTTGTTATTGGAAACGAATGGAGTATTGGGAGGAATCGGATTAGGATTGGGAATGTTTGGAAAGGTTGTAACAGTCCGAATCGAGGTATCCGGTACCTGTGAAATTGTATCAAGATCAAATAAGGAAAGTTCTTTGTCGAAATTGACAATCTGAGCGCCGTTTGCATCTGCGATGATGGTGGAGTCTCCGTCCAATTCATCGATTCCAAGAGATGCATGCAACAGCGGACCTAATACCTCAATATCCCATTGAGGGCGAGGGTTCTCTTTTTTGCATGAAAACAGGAACAGGCTTAAGAGGGGGATGAAAAACAGTTGTTTCCGCATTCGGGGTAAAGATAAGTTCAATAAATCATACGAGCAATTCGCACAGGGTATCCTGACAGAGGCATGACCCGCGTTTTTTGCTCCTAATAACCATACTTTTCTTTCCAAAGGGACCGCAGAAAATTCCGGAGCTCTGCTTCGCGGCTGTTATTGCCCGGATCATATAATTTGCTGCCGCTTATTTGTTCTGGTAAAAATTCCTGTCCGGCGAAATTTTGCTCATGAGAATGGTCGTAATCATACCCTTTATGATAGCCCAGTTCTTTCATGAGCCGGGTAGGAGCATTTCGTATATTCAATGGAACAGGAAGATCGCCTGTTCGTTTCACCAGTTCAATCGCATTTTCAATTGCCATGTAACTTGCATTGCTTTTCGGTGAAGATGCGAGATAGGTTGCGGCCTGCGAAAGAATAATTCGACATTCGGGATATCCGATTTTATTACAGGCTTCGAAACATTCATTGGCGATAACGAGAGCGGTCGGATTAGCATTGCCGATGTCTTCTGAAGCGAAAATGACCATTCGTCGGGCGATGAATAAAGGATCTTCTCCTCCCAAAACCATTCTCGCCAGATAATAAACGGCCGCATTGGGATCGGAGTCTCTCATCGATTTAATAAACGCGCTGATGATGTCGTAATGCATCTCACCGCCTTTATCATACAAGGCGATTTTTTCCTGAGCGAGTTCTAAAACCAGATCATTGGTAATTACGGCATCTTTTCCTTCGAATGAATTCACGGCTAATTCAAAAAGATTCAGAAGTTTTCTTGCATCACCGCCAGAAAGTCTGAGCAATGCTTCATACTCACGAATTTCAATATTTTTTTTACTAAGGACGTCGTCGTCTTTTATCGCCTGAGTGAGAATAGATATCAGATCATCTTTTGATAATTCTTTCAATACATATACCTGGCAGCGGGAGAGCAGGGGGGAGATGACTTCGAAAGAAGGATTTTCTGTAGTCGCGCCTATTAAAGTGATGATGCCTTTCTCAACAGCGGCAAGCAATGAATCCTGCTGCGATTTACTGAAGCGGTGTATCTCGTCTATAAACAAAACCGGACTGCCTTCCACCTCTTTCAATTCGCCCGCATAGCTCTTCGCTTTGTCAATGACATCACGCACATCTTTTACTCCCGAACTAATCGCACTCAATACATAAAACGGACGATGAAGTTCGGCAGCAATAATTCCTGCAAGTGTTGTTTTACCAACGCCCGGTGGGCCCCAGAAAATTATGGATGGAACATTGTTATTCTCGATTGACTTTCGCAAAACTGCACCGTTACCAACGAGATGCTCCTGGCCAATGTAATGGTCGAGGTCTCTTGGGCGCATACGTTCTGCAAGTGGAGTCATTTTGTGGGTTGGGGGCTGCTGGTTCGGATGATTGCTGGAGTTCTGTTACGGGTTGGGGCGCTGCTGGAACGAGAGGCCTGGAAGAATACGTTTCGGGTTTCGGGTTGGGGGGCTGCTGGAACGAGAGGCGTAGAAGAATACGTTTCGGGTTTCGGGTTTCGGGTTTCGGGTTTCGGGTTTCGGGTTTCGGGTTTCGGGTTTCGGGTTTCGGGTTTTGGGTTTTGGGTTTCGGGTTTCGGGTTTCGGGTTTCGGGTTTCGGGTTTCGGGTTTCGGGTTTAAAACAAAAAGGACTACAAATTACTATTTGCAGTCCTTTTAAAAACTTTTTCTGAAAAATGTTTTTAGGAAGTAATTAACGATTCACTCAATCATTGAAATAGATTTTAAGAAGTTTGCAGCCAACCCGAAACCCGAAACCAATTCTTCACAGCCTCTCCAACCAGCAGCCCCTCAACCCGAAACCCGAAACCCGAAACGTATTCATCACAGCCTCTCAAACCAGCAGCCCCCCCAACCAGCAGCCCCCTCAACCCGAAACGAATACTTAACATACCTCTTGTACCTGCAGCGCCCACAACCCGAAACCCGAAACCCGAAACGTATTCTTCATAGGCCTCTGGGGCCAGCAGCCCTTACCTCTTCACCACACTCTTCACCACCACATTATCCCTGTAACGAATTCTCACAGAGTACGTGCCAACACGCAAATGTTGCAAATCGGATTTTACTTCGAATAGATTTTTTGGCGCTTTGCCGTCGTATAAAGTTTGAATCATTTTTCCGGAAGCATCGATCAGCTGAACATTCATGTTATCCGATTTAGGTAAAAGGAATTTCAAATGCAGAATGTTGTTAAACGGATTCGGATATGGATTCAGTAATATCATCTGATCGGTCAGATTGAAGCAGCGCTCATTATCACCCGGATTACTGTCCGCTTCGCCGTTCGGATTCAATGCCCTGATGCAATAGTAATTGAAACTACCCGCGTCGCTCACAAGGAATGATGCATGGAAATTATATTGCCTGATTCCGCTTGCTCCCGTTGGCATTACCTCAGTAAATTGTTCCGAGATGGTGTTACCGTTTTCGAGATTGGCTTCCATTTGTAAATTAGTAATCTCGCGGGTTCCCCTGTTTTCAATGTATGCTACGATGTGAAAATATTCGCCGTCAAAATAAGACGAGTCGCCTGTTACGGCTACATCAAGTACCGGTTTGATGACGTAGATATTTTTATCGGAACTATTTATACAACCATACTGACTTGTTACGGTCTGAGTAATTGTAAACCATCCAGTATCAGCATAGATATGTGTTGGTTCCTGCAGAGTTTCTACCGGACTTCCGTCTCCAAACGACCACGCATATGTTTGTGCGCCTGTCGAAAGATCGGTCAGCTGAATTTCAAGCGGCGGTGTACCAAATTGAGGATCGAAACTGAAACTTGATTCAGGCAGCGGATAAGCATCAATGATTTTCGTTGTTGACTTCGAACAACCGATATCTGATACAACAGTAAGCGAAACATTGTGCGCACCGAGTGCAGTGAATGTCGTTGACGGATTATTCGTTTGAGCCGGTAAAGTCTGCCCGTCAACAATCCATTCCCAGTTGTTTATTGTTCCCGTACTAATGGTGCTGTTATCAATAATCTGATATGGTGAGTTGATACAAGCCGGAGTTGTGAGGAAATCAGCTACGGGAATCGGACTAACAGAAACCTGTTTAGTCGCGGAAGCCTGGCAACCTGATTTCGCCATTACATTCAATCGAACGGTATATGAACCCGGATATGCATAGTAATGCGCAGGTTCTCTCAGCTGATTTGTCTGGTTATCTCCGAAGTTCCACAAATATGTACTGTCATTCGAATTACCCGGATTAAAGAATTCCATCAGATCACCGAAGCATGTCGGAGAGTAAGTGAAGTTGGCAGTCGGCGACTGACTTACATTCAGTGTCTGGAAAACCGTATCGGAGCAACCGAAGTTTGTTGTCGCTATCAGAGAAGCGATATACGAGCCTGTTGCAGAATAATTATGTGAAGGATTTTGTAGAGTCGAATAATTGAGTGATCCGCTTGCCAGATCACCGAATGACCAGTCATATTGTGTGAAGGTACTTGATGTATCACACTGACTAGTATTTGTAAACTGAACGGCATTACCGGCGCATGGCAATGTATGATTAAATGACGCTACAGGATTTTCGTGTATATCAACATTCGTTGTAATTAAATCGGTACAACCATCTGTTGAAGTAACAAAAAGGGTTACGGGAAATGATCCGCCCGACTGGAATAAATAAGTCGGATTGTAAATTGCCGAAGAATCTTGTCCGTTGAATGTCCAGATAACAGCATCAATGCTGCTTCCCGGTGCGGGAGTGGTATTATTCGTAAAGATTGTGCTGCTTCCAAGACATGTTGTTGAATAGCTGAATGCGGCGGAAGGACTTTCCTGAACAATCACGTTTTGCTGAAACGCCGCACCCGGACAACTTGAAGGTGAGTAGGAGATGAGAGTTACCGTATGCGTTCCCGGAGTTGTAAAACGGTGAACGGGATTTTTTACTGAATCGGTTTCATTGTTTCCGAAATCCCAGAGCCATCCTGAAATTGTATCGCCTGCGACACTGGACAGATCGGTGAAATTTACATCGGTATTGCTGCAAATTATATTAGGACCGAATGTGAATAGTGCGTTCGGAACATTATTGATTTTAACATCCTGAATAGCCGTATCAATACATCCGTTCACGGCCGTTACTATTAAACTAACGTTATAGTTTACAACCCCGCCTGAATATGTATGAGTTGGATTTTGTTGCGAATCAGAACCACCATCACCAAAATCCCATGCGTAATTTTGAATTTGTGAATTACTCAGCACCGTTTCATCGGTAAACTGAACGACTTGTCCGACGCAGGTATTTGTAACTGAAAATCCGGCAGACGGACGGTCATTAATCAGCAACTGGCTGTTTGTGGAAGCGCTGCAACCCTGTGCCGATGTTACGGTGAGTGATACATTAAATGTGCCTCCGGACGGATAAGCATACATTGGATTTTGAGTTGTGAGAGTATCTCCATTCCCAAAATCCCAAAGCCATTGTGAAATCGTTCCTAAGCTGTCGGTCGACTGATCTGTAAACTGCATACCCGTCATTGAACAAACCGCGGAAGGTGAAAGAAATGATGCAACAGGAGTCGTTGATATCAGAATGGTGTCTGTCAGCGTATCCGCACAACCTCCGCTTGATGCGGTTACTAAGCTGATAACATAATTTCCCGGAGCCGAATATTGATGATTGGTATTCGGACTTGAATCTGTATTTCCGTCGCCGAAGTCCCATTCCCATGATCCAATTGTTCCGTTGTTTATTGAAGATGAATCGGTGAATGTTGTAACATCTCCAAAGCAATATCCGCTTGTCGAAAATGCGGTAACAGGAGCTGTTGAAATATCAATCGTATCGGTATAGGTAGAGTATTCACCGTTTGCGTTTGTAATGAATAATGTAACCGGATAACTGCCTGCAGTATTGAAAGTAACACCAGCCGGTTCAAAGTCCGTACTGGTAGCGGTGTTTACATCAATTGAATTCGTATACTCAAGAGTAATAATTCGCTTTGATTCGTTTAGTGTATATATATATGACGACTGTCCCGATCTTGCATAACAGATTCCTTTCGGTGCCTGGTATCCGGTAACCATGTCTGTTCCGATTGAAGCCGGTGAAATGTTTGTGATGTCTGATCCTAAATCAAATTTTCTTACGATCCACGACTGATCATCGGTACCAAGTAATTTCCAGTTCGGACCGTCATTAATTAATACAAGGTCACTTAAAGCACCGCTTGAATTGATTGTAGTGAATACCGGAGCATTCGAAAGAGAGCTTCCGAAATCGGCTCGTTTAATTCCATTATTACATCCGATGAATGCATACCAGTTTCCGCAGGTATGCGCTAATACGGCATCCTTCGCGGAGCCGGCGCCCGTTGCGATTGGCGCGGATGCGACCGGTGTATTGTGAATGGAATTTCCAAAGTCGAGAATATTTATCGAACCGTTTCCGTGATTGCCGACTATACCATATATATTGCCTGTTGAGTCACGCTGAATTTTTATGGAACGCGGTGAATTGAAGTTACTCGTTGCATTTGTTAAAACAACAGAAACACTGTCTGGTGTTCCGAAGATGGTACTTCCAAGTCTGAATTTGTAGAGGTAATTTGATCCGTTGTCAATTACAAATCCGTAATAGGTCGAATTTTCATAATAGAAAGCAACATCTGATGGCTGATATAATACTCCGAGTGTTCCCAGATCTTCCACATTTGTAACTGCATTGCCCGGACCATCACCATACGTGATTCTGTACAGCTTACTGTCTGCCAGTCCGGATACAAATAACACCATCGTATCATTTTGATACATCTGTGTGATATCGCCCGGATATGAAAGATTCAGTAAGGTATCGGCTACTTTTGTACCGGTTGACGAGAAAAATCCCGACGAAAAATCCCACTTATAGTCAATTCCGCCGACGCTTGTATTGGTGATTTGCAAGGCAGATCCCACACAAACAGGTGATGAAATTGTAAAGCTGCTGGTCGGACATTGTGCCCATAATCCTCCCGCAATACACTGTAAGCACAGGAGAAGCAATAGCTTTCGAACTCTGATAATTGTTTTCATTGACAGATATTATACCTGTCATGATACGCTATGCGGAAAATGAATGTTTGTAAATCAGGCGGTGAGTGCCTGTTGGCGGAAAAGCTCGTAAGTAGCTGTAATGCCGTCTCTTAGATTGATCTTCGGCTTCCATCCTAGTGAATGAATTTTGGACGAATCCATCAGTTTTCTTGCAGTTCCATCGGGCTTCGAATGATCGAAAATCAGCTCTCCTTTAAATCCCGTAATTTCTTTCACCAGGTGCGCTAAATCGTAAATACTGATGTCATCACCGTAACCAATATTGAGAAATTCTTTCTGATCATATTTTTCCATCATCAACAGGCATGCGGCAGCAAGATCATCAACATGTAAGAATTCACGGCGAGGCGTTCCTGTTCCCCAGATTGTAACTTCTTTATTGTTGTTGACAACAGCTTCATGAAACTTGCGAATGAGTGCGGGCAGAACATGTGAATTCTGCAGATCGTAATTATCATTTGGTCCGTACAGATTTGTAGGCATGGCCGAAACAAAATTGCAGTTGTACTGAAGAAAAAATGATTCGCACAATTTAATTCCCGCAATTTTAGCGATTGCATAAGGTTCGTTTGTCTGTTCCAGATAACCTGATAAAAGATATTCTTCTTTCATGGGTTGAGGACAAACTTTCGGATAGATACAGGATGAACCAAGAAACAATAATTTTTTCACTCCGGTTTTCCACGCCGAATGAATGACGTTCATTTCTATAGCGAGATTATCATAGATAAAATCGGCACGGTAAATATTGTTGGCCTGAATGCCACCGACTTTCGCCGCGGCAAGAAAAACATATTCAGGTTTTTCGGCAGCAAAGAATTCCTGTGTGGCAAGCTGATTACGCAGGTCAACTTTTTTAGAATCGGCTGTAATGATATTCGTATAACCGTTTTTCTCTAAAAGTCTTTTGATCGCAGAGCCGACCATTCCACGGTAGCCGGCCACATAAATTCGTGACGACTTATTCATGGTAATTAAAAATATTGTGACCGCCTTCTTTCAAAAATTTATCTTTTCTGAATAGATCCAGATCCGACGCCATCATTTCTTTGACGAGCATGTTTAAATCATACTTAGGTATCCAGCCTAATTTCTCCCTGGCTTTGGTAGCATCTCCGATCAATAAATCCACTTCGGCGGGACGATAATATTTTTCATCGATGCATAGAATCGGTTTATTTTTCTGAACGTTGAATTCGGGATTCGAACAATTTACGACATAGGCTTTTTCGTCTTTTCCTGTACCGCGGAATTCAATTTCGAGCCCGGCTTCCTTGCAGGCCAGTCTGAAGAAATCGCGTACCGTAGTTGTCACGCCTGTTGCAATGACAAAATCTTCCGGTTCCGGCTGCTGTAAAATGCGGTACATCGCTTCAACATAATCTTTCGCATGTCCCCAGTCTCTTTTCGCATCGAGGTTTCCGAGGTATAAATCATCCTGCAGTCCGAGTGCGATACGCGAAACGGCTCGTGTAATTTTTCGTGATACAAATGTTTCACCGCGAATGGGTGATTCGTGATTGAACAATATTCCGTTGCAGGCATACATGCCATAAGCTTCCCTGTAATTTACAGTGATC
>CAZAON010000161.1:0-5712 GCA_964486655.1 uncultured Flavobacteriales bacterium | reverse complement strand
CCGGAAATTCTGAAGGAGATGGAAAAACATCTTTCGAAGGAACAACCACCGGCAAATGATCCCCGTTGGGATGCATTAAAGAATATAAATCTTAATTAACAGTATAAATAATTTACAATGCCAAATCCGAAACACCGACACTCCAGGTCAAGAAGAGATAAAAGAAGAACACACTGGAAAGCTGAAGTTCCAACAATTGGAGTTGATCCGACTACAGGCCAGCCACATCTTTTTCACCGTGCTCACTGGTACGAGGGAAAACTTTACTATAAGGGTAAAGTAGTGATGGAGAAAGAAGAAAATGCTTAACCATTACCGGTTAGTAAATTGAGCAGCTGATGTGAATTTATCATATGCGGCTGCTTTTGTTATTTCTTACATTCACTAATAATTTTTATGCATGAGATTAGGCATTGATGCAATGGGCGGCGATTATGCACCTGAACAAACAGTTCTCGGTGCAATAGAAGCAAGAAAAGAATTGCCTGCCGGAGTTGAAATTATTCTTCTTGGTGACAAGGAGCAGATTTTAGCTGTTCTCAAATCTGCCGAAGCCGATGAAAATCTTTTTCCGATTATTCATTGCAGTGAGGTGATTGGCATGGCCGAACATCCGACAAAGGCTATTCAGCAAAAACCGGATTCTTCCATTAGCAAAGGATTTGAACTTTTAAAATCCGGAGCGATTGATTCATTCGCTTCTGCCGGGAACACAGGCGCCATGCTTGTTGGTTCAATGTTTAGCGTGAAAGCAATTCCCGGAATTTTCCGTCCCGCCATCGCATCTGTTTTACCAAAAGAAAAAGGAGGCTGGGGACTTATCCTGGATGTCGGAGTAAATGCCGATTGCAAGCCGGAAATACTCCAGCAATTTGCAGTGCTGGGATCCATCTTTGCGCAGAATGTTTATCACATCGATAATCCTAAAGTGGGATTACTCAATATCGGCGAGGAAGAAGAAAAAGGAAATCTACTGGTAAAAGAAGCGCATCAGTTGTTAAAGGATACGCCGGACATAAATTTTATCGGTAATGTTGAAGGACGTGATTTGTTCAATGATAAAGCCGATGTAATTGTTTGCGACGGCTTCACGGGTAATGTTGTTCTTAAGGAAGCGGAATCATTTTTCACGTTGCTGAAAAAGCGCGGGATATCTGACGAATATTTTGACCGCTTTAATTACGAGCAATATGGAGGAACGCCAATTCTCGGAGTAAACTCAGCCGTTATTATCGCTCATGGAATCAGCAAGGCTACTGCCATAAAGAATATGATTTTACATTCAGCCGAAGTCGTAAAAGCGAAACTTCCTGAAAAAATAGCCTCGGCTTTTACAATCAGCCTCTAAAGTCCCGCTTCAGGGAAACATCACTCTGATTAATTTAAAAAGTTATATTATTGCAACGCCTTTGTAATTCTCTGTATTGAATTTAAAAATCTATACAGTTGAATTGCTCGAATCACGGCACCTGATACCCGGTACTTAATACTCAATATTCAATACTTCCAAAATGATCACAGCCGCAATTACAGCAGTAGGCGCATATGTTCCCGACTACGTTCTCACAAACAGTGAGCTTGAAAAGATGGTTGATACCAACGATGAATGGATTATTTCACGTACCGGTATTAAAGAACGAAGAATATTAAAAGGCGAAGGAAAAGGTACTTCAGATTTAGCGACTCCCGCCGTTCAGCTGCTTCTGAAAAAACGCGGGATATCGGCCGAAGAAATTGATTTGCTGATTTGCGCGACAACTACGTCTGATTACGTTTTCCCGGCTACCGCGAATATTATATGTGATAAGATCGGTGCAAAAAATGCATTCGGTTTTGATATTCAGGCTGCATGCTCCGGATTTTTATTTGCACTGGCGACAGGATCAAAATATATTGAATCGGGCCAATACAAGAAAGTAATCGTTGTTGGCGCCGATAAAATGTCAAGTATTGTCGACTACACCGATCGTACAACATGTGTATTATTCGGTGATGGCGGTGGTGCCGTTTTACTGGAACCGGATACCGAAGGCTATGGAATCCGTGACAGCATTTTAAGAAGTGATGGTTCAGGAAAACCTTTTCTCCATCAGAAAGCGGGAGGGTCTGCTAATCCTCCATCGCATAAAACAATTGATCGCAAAGAACATTTTGTTTTTCAGGAAGGACAGAGTGTATTCAAATTCGCAGTCGTAAAAATGGCTGATGTATCTGCAGAGATCATGGAGAAAAATAATCTCACTGCAGATGATATCGCATTTCTTGTACCGCATCAGGCGAATAAAAGAATCATTGACGCTACGGCAAGACGAATGGGAGTCGGACCGGAAAAAGTTATGCTCAATATTCAGAAATACGGTAACACTACAAATGCTACAATTCCGCTCTGCCTCTGGGAATACGAATCACAGCTGAAAAAGGGTGATAATATCATTTTGGCTGCTTTCGGAGGCGGATTTACATGGGGAAGCATCTGGATTAAGTGGAAACTGGGGTGATATAGCTGTTAGCTGTTAGCCTTTTGCCATTGGTCTTTAGCCATTAGTGTTGAGATTGAAACCCAGCCATCGTATCCTATTCATTTGTTAATCAGCCGTTTGTATGTTAATGGCGCCCAATTGTAACATCTAACGGCTAAAAGCTAATAGCTAATAGCTATTTTCCTTTGCAGTTTTTAAAATTTGGCTTAGGTTTGATTTTCAAAAATCGCTTCAAATTCCTGAAGTGTTAAAAAAATTTTCATGAAGCGGAAAGAAACTTCTGTAAAACCAAAAGCCGCAAACGACACTACTATGAACATTAAAGAAATTGAAAGTCTTATAAAGTTTGTACAAACAAGTGGAGTCGCTGAAGTAAGCCTGGAGCAAAAAGATTTTAAATTAACCATACGGACATCACATGGAACTACTACTGTTGTCGCACATCAGCCACAGGTAATTTCTTCTGCTCCCGTTCACCACGCGCCATCTGCACCTGCTGCTGCAACTCCTGCACCACCTGCTGCTGCCGAATCAAAAGCAACAGATGATTCAAAGTATATAACAATCAAATCGCCGATGATCGGAACGTTTTACAGGTCTTCATCACCTGATAAACCGTTATTCGTAAACGTCGGTGATACGATTAAACAGGGACAGGTATTATGCATTATTGAAGCGATGAAACTATTCAATGAAATAGAATCGGAAGTTTCAGGAAAGATTGTAAAAGTACTTGTGGATAATTCCACTCCTGTAGAATACGATCAGCCGTTATTTTTGGTTGAACCGAAATAATACGGTAGTCCGCACCTCATCCAAAAAAAATGTTTAAGAAAATCCTTATAGCCAACAGAGGCGAAATCGCTTTGCGAATTATTCGCACCTGCAAGGAAATGGGCATTAGTACAGTTGCTATTTACAGCACGGCCGACAAAGACAGTTTGCATGTCAGGTTTGCCGATGAAGCAGTCTGTATCGGTCCGCCCCCTGCACGCGATTCATATCTGAACATTCCGCGAATTATTGCAGCCGCAGAAATTACCAATGCAGATGCCATTCATCCCGGTTACGGCTTTTTATCCGAGAACTCCAAGTTCAGCGCGATTTGTGACGAGCACGGAATAAAATTCATCGGTGCAACTCCTGAACAGATCGACGGCATGGGTGATAAATCCAATGCCAAGACAACAATGAAAAGCGCGGATGTGCCGACAATTCCCGGAAGCGAAGGATTGCTTACGGATGTGGCATCCGGATTGAAGATTGCAAAGCAGATTGGTTATCCGATCATACTTAAAGCTACTGCCGGTGGTGGCGGACGAGGAATGCGTATCGTCTGGAAACCCGATGAATTTGAAAGTGCCTGGTCTTCTGCCCGGCAGGAAGCCGGTGCCGCTTTCGGAAATGACGGCATGTATCTCGAGAAATATATCGAAGAACCCCGTCACATCGAAATTCAGATTGCCGGTGATCAATACGGCAAAGCCTGTCACCTGAGTGAACGCGATTGCTCCATTCAGCGACGTCATCAAAAACTGATCGAAGAAACTCCTTCTCCTTTCATGACTGCTGAGTTAAGAGAGAAGATGGGTGAAGCCGCTATTAAAGCCGCACTTGCCGTGAAGTATGAAGGCGTTGGTACTGTCGAATTTCTTGTCGACAAGCACCGCAATTTTTATTTCATGGAAATGAATACCCGTATTCAGGTCGAACATCCGATTACTGAAGAGGTTATCAATTACGATCTTATCAAAGAACAAATCAAGATAGCGGCCGGAATGCCCATCTCCGGAAAAAATTATTTTCCAAGTCTGCATGCAATCGAATGCCGCATAAACGCCGAAGATCCTTATAATAATTTCAGACCTGTTCCGGGAAAAATTACAACTCTTCACGTTCCGGGCGGCCACGGTGTTCGTGTCGATTCACACATTTATGCAGGCTATGTAATTCCGCCTAATTACGATTCAATGATCGCTAAACTTATCACCGTTGCACAAACACGTGATGAAGCAATCAACACTATGGATCGTGCATTGAGCGAATTCGTTGTCGAAGGCGTAAAGACTACCATTCCTTTCCATCAGCAACTCATGCGTAACGAAGCTTTCCGCAAAGGAAACTATACGACGAAGTTTATGGAGACGTTTAAATTAGAATAGGATTAAGGACAAAGGATTAAGGATTAAGGATTAAGGATTAAGGACTAAGGATAAAGGACAAAGGATTAAGGATAAAGGATAGGCTTCGCAAGAATAATTGAAATGAATTTTAAACAAAGTTTTTTACACTACCAGTCTTTTACACTACCTATTTTTGGTATTTCTATTTTTTCCTAAAATTCTTAATTCTTCATACATCATCCTCTTACCATTTTCCTCAATCCTCAATCCATTGTCCTTAATCCATAGTCCTTAGTCCATAGTCCTTAGCTCAGTCCTTAATCCATAATCCTTAATCCATAATCCTAACTCCTAACTCCTAACCCCTCCTTCCAAACTACTTTGTACTTTCCCCAAAAACCTGTACTTTCATACAAAATCATCTAACCAATGAAGTCATCTTTACTCGGACTTTTATTAGTCCTGTCATCTTATTATTCTTACTCTCAGTGTCCGGTCGGTGAAGTGCAGGTCACAATTACTGTACAGACCGATGCATACGGAAATGAAGGATACTGGCAATTAGTTCCAGCCGGAAATGCTTGCGGAAACGGAACCATTTTTGCCGGAGGAAATACAAACGTCGGCTGTAACGGTGCCGGAAACCAGTCAAGCCCGCCCGGTGGTTACCCAAGTGATTCAGTTCTTACCGAAGGTCCCTGGTGCCTTACACAGGGAGCAGATTTCGATATTCTTTTCATGGACGACTGGACGGATGGCGGAATGATTTTCACTGTCTATATCAACGGTTATCCTTTGTATTCGGGACTTACAGGATCGGGAAACAATAGCCGGTTTACATTTTCGGCAACTCCTCCTCCTGCAAATGATGTAGCCTGCCGCAAAATCAAGACTAACTCTTATGTCGAAATAGGAAGTGTTTATCCCAAAGCATGGATTTCTAATCTGGGTTCAGATACCATTCACTCTTTTGATCTTCATTTCTCAATTGATAACGGAAGTGTTCAGACTTCTAATATTTCGGGTGTGACGATCAATCCTTTTGATTCAATTCTTGTAACAGCATCTAATGCCTGGAGTCTTTCAGCTACGGGCACTTATGATTTATT
>CAZAON010000160.1:0-19871 GCA_964486655.1 uncultured Flavobacteriales bacterium | reverse complement strand
TATTGATAGAATTCAAAAAAATTAATTTCTGGATTCTGACTTCATAAAATACCTCGAATAGTTAAATTTTTCTGTTTTTATTTTTAAAATATATTTACCATTTGCCATAGAACCCGGATAAGTCAATTGATTTTCTCCCGTCATTATTTCTCTTGTTGATTCATAAACCAGTTGCCCGGTAATGTTATAAATCTGAATTAAAGCGTTCGTCTGAACCTTTGAAATAAACTTAATACCATTTTCGCTTTGCTCTAAGCTTTCTATAAGGACACTTTTTTCTGTATGATTATTCGGTATGTTCGTTGTAGTATCGGTTGATATTCTTACAACCCACCAGTCCTCCAAACCATAATTATTTCCAACATCACCATCGTCTGATTGTGATTCACCTACAACAATATAGTCACCATCTACAGTTTCTAAAACATCCTTTGCTCTATCATCCCAAATTCCTCCCAGACATTTGCTCCATTGATAATTTCCATTACTATCAACTTTCAATATCAGGTAATCCTCAAAGCCATGAGTGCCTGTTATTATACCATCGTCATCAAATGCAATTCCACATACTACAAATCCACTGTCAGAGGTTTGATGACCATTATAGCAACCTTCAGCGAAGATCCCGCCATAATTATTTTGCCAAATGATGTTTCCTGTGGAATCCAGTTTAGCCAACCATATATTATATCCGCCATTATTATTAGTAATGTCACCATTGTTTGAAGCGGTTTCTCCCATTATGTAATAATATGAACCGGCAATAATAATATTACTAATATTATCAACTGATAATCCTCCGTAACATCTCTGAGACAACAGGTTACCTAATGAATCCAATTCAGCTATCCAGATGTCAGCTGATGATGTACTATGATGACCTGAAATGTCTCCATCATTAGAAAGTGTGTTTCCGCCTATTAAAAATGTCCCCCTTGTTGTTTCTCTGGCAACTTTTCCATAATCGCCATCTATTCCACCAAAAGCTTTTGACCACTGGAGAATTCCGTTTTTATCAACTTTCACAACAAATATGTCTCCACTACCGTGATAGTTGCTTACATCAAAGTCAAAACTATAGGTTTGACCTATGGCAATAAATCCACTATCACTTGTTTCTGATACCTTTTCCAGGTAATCCGTCTCACTCCCTCCTAAACATAATTGCCATAGAATTGTACCTACAGAATCAATCTTAAACAACCAGCCGTCACTATACATAGGTATTACATTGTAATGAAAACCGGAAACATCATGATCATTTGATGATGTCTCACCTGCAATAACAAATTTATTGTCAGATGTTCGTATTATAGAATATGCCTCTTCAGAATCACTACCACCATATGTTTTTCTCCAAATTCGTGTACCGCTATTTGTAACTTTAGCAATAAAAATATCTGGAACGCCAATTGTCTGATTAACATCATAATCTCCTGAACTAGTAGTTCCACATATTATGGAAACACTATCAGAGTATTGGGCAATCGAGCTACATTCATCAATTTGGGAACCACCAAAATTTTTCTCCCATTTTAAAATTGGAAATTGCGCATTCACACTATTGAAAATAATGAGTAATAATATGCACGATAATAATTTATGCATACTACATTTTAATGAACTTGCTGATTTCATGGCTATCTGTGACTATAAAGTAAACTCCTGATTTTAAATGTTGAATATCAAATTCATTATTGCCTTCCTGCAACAGGCAATCCAAAACAGATAATCCAAGATAGTTTATTATCCGTGCATGAACTACTTTGTTTGATTTAATTGAAATAGTATTTGTTGCAGGAACGGGAGCTATTGTTATACTTTCCATGACAATCTTTTCATCCTTAAGTCCCCTTCTTAAATACGGACTACAGCCATTATATGAACTCACAGGTTGTGAAATTGGTCCGTTACAACGACCATCGCTTCCTACTGTTGCAAAGAAATCGGTAATTGCATCTGGATGCACCGGATCCATATACTTTTTTGTAAGTGGACGTAATTGACCAAAGTTAATAGAGCCGGCATCATGACCCGGTCTTCCTGTAACCCAATAATTCGCGTCATTCCCGTTAGCTATATTTTGACATTCCAAGCAGTCATAAAAATATATTGGCGCAGTTGGATTTCCAGAAGCATCAACTCTGCATACGGATGAATCATCGTTGATCAAATACCCCCCTGTATTTTTGAAATCGTTTCGTGTCGCCAAGTTAATTCCCCAAATACTTGATAACCATAAACCGCTGCCTTGAATACAATCACAGGCATTCAGACCATAAGCATTAAATAAATTTAAATCGAATCTATTTCTGCTTATGGAATTTATTTTACTGACTGTATTAAAACTCAACATGATTGGACGGTACGTAAAATTCGTATTTATTTTACATTTTGAAAAAAGCACTCGTCCTGCACTTGAAAATTCTATTAAATATGAATTATCACCAACAGGGCAAAAAGCTGGACTGGCTGTCGGAGGTGTAGTGTTTAATACTTCCGTTGGACCTAAGGTAAAAGTATAAGTATCAGAATGAGGAATATCAGGATCCCTGTATTCCTCATCAAACGTGCAATCGTAAAATTTCAAATTGTCATCATTCCATGGCCTGCCGTGCCTAATTGTTGAAAAGTAACCGTTCCAGATTTTGCCGTAGAAATACGAGTCTTTGAACTCAAACTTCCTACTATTGGGGTATGCAGTAACACCTTCTTGAGAGGCAACAAAAATGCAATCTCTAAATTCAATATCTCTTGAAAAATAATCATTTCTTGGAAGTCTTGGATTTCCGGCATCGCAAATCATTCCTCTTAATTTATTGTATTTGAATTTGCTATTTCTAAATCTTCCGAATCTGTTTCCAACATTACTTTCACCCTCATACTCAATATCCACACCCGAACCCGGATTGCTATAAAACCTTCCTTGTCCGGTATAATTAAATTCAGTGTTATTTACATACAAACCCATTCCACCACCCCATGTCAAACCGCAACGGGTGTTGTAATTAAACTGGCAATTATTAATTGTCATGTTCATTACAGGTGGATATGGTTGACCAAATATCGGAGGAGGCCATGGCACTTGCTGATAAGAACTATTCCAAGGACAGAGATTATAATAAATTCTTATACCGTCTAGTCCAAAATCATGGGCTGAAATATTTTGGAAAATGCAATTATCAGATGCATTCACAAAAATACCATCGTACAAGATCTGAATAGCATGCTCACCCCATCCACCGCCAATAACTGCATTGTTTAGATTACCATCCAGTTCCAGGTTCGACACTTCAACATTATTACATTCATTCATATAAAGCATAACTCCTGGTGTAAGCACCCTGCAATAATAATTCTGACAACTCGGTGTAGGTGTACATGCCAGATACCTGTCTATGGTTGAAAAAGGGGTGAAAGGGGGAATTGGATCAAACACACCGTATTTTAGACAGTCCTCGAAAATCAGTTTCGGACGGGTAACTGTGGTCAAAACCCAAACACCATTTTGAAGTGTAAAACTTTGTAATCCCTGACCTACAATTTTCAAATTATTTATTTTATTGAATCTCATTACACAAACTCCAAAACCCGTCCATGGATACGTTTGTCGGCCCACTATGTAAGTACCGTCGGGTATTGAAAGTACCTTTTCAACATTTGCATCAAGAGAATTAAAATAGGCAGATGCACGTTCAAACGCTTCCTGATCAGAAAGACCATCATCAGGAATTGCACCGAATAAAAGATCAGTAATACTTTTATGTGTTTCAGCATATGAGGAGCAACCCAAACAAGTCGGGAAACTCTGCCAGTTAGACGGTGGCGGAGGATTTTCCCTGTCATATTTGCACTGACTTATGCCTCCTAAAACTGCCACATTCTTTACCGAACAACCATGAGAATCCGTTATTGTAAGTGTATCGGTTCCTAATCCAAGTCCCGTAGGATTTGCAACGGTGGCGCCGCTACTCCATTCATAAACATATGGTGGGGTTCCCCCATAAATTGTTGTTATTGCAGCTCCATCGCTAATTGTATCAGAAGAAGGTAATATCACATTTATATATGCATTGAGTTCATCGTCAGAATAAATATCTACTGTATCCTTTTGACGGCAGCCGGTATAGTCTATAACTGTTACGATATATTGATCTGAAATTAATCCTGAGGCTGTATCATTTTCTCCGCCCTTAGGATACCATTCATAAGTAAACGGCTCCGTCCCACCAGAAACGCTAACTTTGGCAGATCCATCCAGTTTCAAAAAACAAGTTTCATTGGAAATAACCGAAGCAATTACTTCCAAACCATCACTGCTAAGAATTTCGACCTGTTTGGAAATTGAACAATTAACCCCATCTGTTGTAATTAATGAGTATAATCCGGGACCTAAATCTGTAATAGTAGATGTTGTTGCTTCATTGCTCCATAAATAGGTATAATCTCCTGTTCCACCATGAACAGACACCTCAGCAATTCCTTCACTCATTCCACACCTTGAATTAGTTGACAAAACATCAGCATAAAACGAATCGGGTTGTGAAATTTCAAATGTCCCGAAATTAAGACAACCTAATGTATCTGATACCCTAACGGTGTAATTTCCCGCCCGTAAATCAACTAATGAATCTAATGTATCAACAGGGTTAGTCGACCATTTTAAGTAGTAAGGGATCGAATCAGATACTTCTAATTTAATGAAACCGTCAATTCCCTGAAAGCACGTTACATTGTTAATACTATCTATTGAAACAGCAGGTCCATTTGTATCCGGCAATTGAATTAAATAATTCAAAGCACAAAAATTTGAATCCCTTATAAGTACAGAATACTCTCCGGATCTTAAATTTTGTCGAAAACTATTAGTAGAGCCATTGTCAAGCCAGTAAAAAGTTTTATTAAATCCAGTGCCCCCAGAAACTATTAAAGAAATTTCTCCTGTTGAATCTGTACAATTGGGCAGGTCCTTTGAGACAGCTACAGTCATGGAGTTTGCAGCTTCAATTTCCAGAGAATCTGTAAATAAACATCCACGATTGTCTGTAGCCTGAATCCAATAATTTCCGGGTGCCAGAAGAGGAGAAGTATTTGTAACACCAAGATTACCGCTCCACAAATAACTAAATGGAGGTGTCCCTACTTTTGGATTTAATGTTAACCGTGCTATACCATCACTACTTCCTGGGCATCGCTCATCATTTTTACTAATGATACCGCTGAAGTAAATACATTTAATGTTTGAAAGTGTGAATGCACTAATGGTACTAATGCTGTCATTGGTTCTGGAGTTTCCCCAAATGCTATCGCCTGAGAAAGTAGCTGATCCCAAATCCTCCCATATACTTTCATTCCATCCTGCCACCCGCATATAAGAAGGATTTATAACTGGATACTCGCATGAATCATTATTCCAATTCAACGTCAACCTCACTTTCGAAGTCCCTGCATCCCGATTTAATGTCCAATATTGACAGGTGTTAAGATGTTCTATTGTTGTATCTAATGCGGCACCTAACGTTTGTCCCTCCGGAATATATTTCGCTGTATAAAGGTCTGTTGTACTTGATGGAGCAGTCATACTTAACGGATGATATCCATGAACAAGCGTACTACTTCCCAATGGAAAGGTAAATGCATCGTTGCCAAGTTTCCGAACGCTTCCATCAATAAACGATGAATCACTGCCACCGGTTAGTTTGCAATTATCAGTAATCAGAATTGAATCGTTGTTTGTCTTGATTATTCCTTTGGTCAGAAACAATGAATCTGAAACAGTTATTCCTGAACTCAGGTTAACAACACCGGCTGATTTAGAGACTTCCATTTTCCGTACTGTGACTCCCGTTTCGGTTAAGTTTAATGCCTGGTTTGCTGATCCTGATAAGATGACTCTGCCATTGGAGGCATAACCCATGCTTACACTGGCAGATCCTGAGCGATTCACCGTTATATCTCCAAGATAATAAGATTTTTTCGCATTTGAAAGGTAAGCTGTGACCGGGCCTTCAAAAGTGTAGGTTACCGGCGCGTAAAAGGTGTCGACGTATGTCGTGCCTGAGTAGAATGTATGACTGCTTCCTGTTGATGAGTCCCTGTAACTTAATTGACCGCGAAAGATATTACCGCCTTCCCAACTGCCCTGAGAACCTCCAAAACGAAAGAATGTCGCATTGTTAATAAAAGTCGACTGGTTGACAATTATCGAAGGAGCTTTAATGTCTATGAGTCCGTTGAAGACTGATTGTGGTCCTAAGGTTAATTGCATACCTGACTGTGAAGTCGAAATTGCAGATGAACTTTTCTTGTTCGTATTTCGAAGTGTTATTAATCCTGAACAATTATTGGCGAATGAAAGTATCGAAGTGGAATCAAATTCTGTGTTTCCCTCGGCCGAACTGAACGTCATTTTCGAAGTATGATTGTCAAGTGTCGTATGACCGGAGAATATACAATTTCCCGTAGTCGCGATATTAATATACGAGGTAGTCGAATTTGCCGTCGAATTATTCTGAAGCAAAACTGAATCTTTGAACCAGGCGTGATTGACATTGATAATTCCGCCACTACTAATCATCGTACTCTTCATCATAAAGGTGTCTTTGTAAGAGGAGGCGAACGTCAGTGAACTGGAGCCGCTGTTTGTTATTGTCATTTGACGGGCGAAATAATTTTTTCCCGTTGATGTATTGGAAGCTGATCCTGTTTTCTGAAAAGTTGCCGTATGATTGAATCTGGCCTGATTAATCAATATACCGGCCGCTGTTATAGTTAAAGGTGCGTTGAAAATAGTGTTGGCTTCTATGACTGCATTGCTGCTGCTGGTAAGTGTCCAGGAAATCGAAGTTGTGGTATCCAGTTGTACAAAGTTCTTCAGATACAATCCGCCCTGCGTCATTCCTGATCCGGTTATGGAAATCGTTTTTCCCGCCGCCAATGTGGCCGCCCCGTTCGAAGAGCCGAAAAGTATGGATGCAGCGGAAATCGTATTGGAAAAATAAATGTGACCGTTGTAGGTTGCATTGCCATAGGCATTCGAAGAAACGAATCCGTTTTTAAACGTCACATCGCCATTGAAGATGTTATTTGTTCCACGGTGCGCTATGTAAAATCGTCCCGAACCGGTAGATTCTAAAATCAAATTTCCATTAAAGACATCTGATAAACTGTCGGAAAGAGTAATGTAGCCAACAGATGTAGCGCTGTCTGTCATGGAGACAAAACTGTTAAACGTATTTCCTCCTTTGCTTACATCGACTGAAGTTCCCTTTTTAATAATGCGCAAGGTGTCGCCAAAGGTAGCTCCGTTCAGGTAAATCGAATTGCATGTGATCTTAGCCCATGCTGAGACAGTAGCGCTTCCAAATGTCGCTGAAGAAGTATTGTTAACGATGAAACTACCGTTAGTGATAGTTCCTCCTGTAACAGATGCAGCGCCGTTAATGTTAATGGCATAACTCTGTAAATCCAGTGTCCCGGAAGTGATAGTAAAATTCGTAACTGTTTTATTGGTTGACAGGTAAACTGAATTGGAACCACTGACAATTGTAACATGATCTGTAGTGCCCGGAATTCCTACCGGAGTCCAGTTGGAATCCGTATCCCATGCTGTTGATTTATTTCCGTTCCAGGTATAACTCGTTGCATTAGCAACTTCACGATATGAGAAGATAAAAAAAATAATTAGTAAAAATGATAATAAAAATTGGGGGGGGGGTAAATTTTTTCATATCAAATATTGATTAAACTGTTAAATAGCTTTAATAGTAGATTACAGGATCCGTAACAACTCCTGAATTATTCGAAACAATTAATTCGGCATAAGGTCTTATCGTTCCCATGAAAACTCCAAGGTCTAACGCAATTTCATATCCGCTTCGCGTATACGATGTGCCATCGGGAAAATTACCACTCACATCATAATTAAATGTTTTGGAAAAAATAAATCCGTGATCAGTTTCATCTCTCTTTAAATTTATCATCAGTGTATTTGCAGAGGTCGTATCTGACACAACGATTTTCATAACTATTTTAAACATCGTTGAGTCGGAAATATCGGGCTGACCATTGGTGATATGATTGGCAACGGGTATAGATTGTAATTCCATAGCGATGACAGGATAATGACCCTGTGCGAGGAGTTGTAAGCTACAGATGGAAATAGTTACAAGAAATAAATAAAATTTATTCATGGGAAACGGTTTTTATAATTACAATTAACTGAACAATTAATCGAAGGAATAAAAATATTCCGAATTAAAAAGTTAAAATTGAAAAATATATTCTATAAATCAGAAATTCAATAAAAAAGGCGGATTAATCAAATTCATATACTTTGCGAATAAATCTCAGATGTATTAGTAAAATCAATTATAAAATTCACTTTCCTGCAATCTGAAAAGACAACAATAATGACTCAATTCGCCGACACAATCATAAACTCCGTCCTCCTGTTTAAAGCCCGGCCTTTATCATTCGTATTCTCCGCCACAGGCTTCGTATCGCCATAACCTTTACTTGTCATGCGATCGGCTGTGATGCCTTTCGAAAGGAGATAATCATAAACTGATCTTGCACGGCGTTCGGACAGTGTCTGATTGTAAGGCTTTGTTCCTACATTATCGGTATGACCGCTGACTTCGAATTTTATTTTCGGATTTTTATTCAGAAAAGACACAAGCTTGTTTAATTCAATTCGTGATTCGTCTTTTAATTCATATTTATCCGTTTCGAAGAAAATATTTTTCAGGACCATGCTCTCCCCTGCTTTGATGGGCTTCATGGGAACATCTTTATTGTATGGTTCTGATGACTTGCTGTTTTTCAATTCGAAATTTTCGGAGAAGAATAAATAGCCATCTTTCGAAACATTCAGCGCATAGCTCTTTCCGGTTGGCAATGAAACCAGAAACTCGCCGCTGACTTCATTTGAAGTAGAGCTCACAACAACTTTACCTGTAGCGAGATCAATAAGTTCAAACGTTGCCGAAAGTGGTTTCTTTGTTTCTATGTCAAATACTTTTCCTTTCATGTATGAAACAGGCTTTGGCTGAACTTTATCATACAATGAAAACTGATAAATATCCTCCCCGCCAAATCCGCCTGTTCGTTGTGATGAAAAATAAGCTGTCTTTCCATCCGGACTCACCAGAAAAGATGCCTCATCGTGAATGGTATTGATCGGATAACCGAGATTGACAGGCTTCTGCCATTTTCCCAAAGAGTCGCGACGGCTCATAAATACATCAAAACCGCCAAGTCCGGGATGACCATTCGAACAAAAATATAATGTCTGATCGTCGGGATGAATGAAGACCGATAATTCATCTCCGTCGGTATTGATTAAATCACTTACTGAAACAGGTTCACTCCATTGCGAATTATCTCCAATAGTCGAAACCATGATATCATACTGATCATTTTTATCGGCTCCTTTAAATCTTCGGACAAAATAGAGCGTCCGGCCGTCAGAAGAAAATGACGGCATCGACTCTTTCAGCGATGAATTAATCGGTTCATTTAAATTTCTTGGTGATAAAAAAGTTTGTCCTTTTTTCTTGCAGAGAAAAATATCACAACTTCCCAATGTTTTTCTCGCTCCCTCTACTTCCATCATGTCATTGCAGGCAATCATAAAAAGATACTGCCCATCGGCCGACAGCGAAGAGGCGCCTTCATTACCGGGTGTGTTTAGTTCGGTTATTGGTTTCGCTGCTCCCCATCCCTTGGGACCCAACTGACTGATGTAAAAATCTTCCTGTTGAGAGACTCTTCCGTTTGGATTGTAAGTCTTTAGTCGGCGGGTAAAAATAAATGTCTTACCATCGGCGGTGATTGTAGGAAAATATTCTTCGTCGGCTGTGTTAATACTATCTCCCATATTCTTCGGTTCAAACGGAACGGGATTCTTCACTGCCACTTCAGCAAAATCACAGTTGGCCATCATCTGCTTTGCTTTGTACTGCAGACTTCCCTTCACTTTCGGATAGGTTAAAAACTTTTCGAAATTGGTCTTTGCGTCGGCGTATAATCCCGATCGGTATTGTTCAACTGCAAGTGAAAAATAATTATTAGGAAAAAAATCAGGATTGACTGCGATTGCATCCTTATAAGCGGCGATTGCTTTTTCCGATTGCTTAAGATCAGAAAGAATATTAGCCTTCAGCATATAAGCTTCGACAAATTTCGGATCGGCTTTGATCGCTTCTTCAGCCTGTTCAAGTGCCTTCTCATTCATCCGTTCATCATACAATTTGAGCGCGGTTTCAAATGCCCGAACTGCTTTAGGTACGGAGCTGGAATACTCTTTCTGCGCAAAAACAGAACCTGCAAGAGTAATTAACAGGATAATAAAAGATAAATATTTCATTTCGCCTAAGGTATGCCGATCACCTTATGAGTCTGTAACGAAATTCTCCAGTTAGTATTTGACTTGACGTAATCGACAATCAATGATATAACTTTATCGAAAACGGAATATTCGGGTTGCAGAAATAAAATACAGTTTTTATTAACCATTTTAGCATTTTTCTCAGCCCACTCAAAGTCGCTCTTATTGTAAATAATCACCTTTAATTCATTTGCATTTGCCAATACACCGGGCAACGGTGACTTGAATTTCTTCGGCGATACACATATCCAATCCCAGTCACCCGTCAGTTCATATGCACCACTCGTTTCGATGTAACACAAAATACCCTTTTCCCTGAAAGCATCCGTTATCGGTTTCAGATTATACATCCCGGGCTCACCTCCGGTTATTACAACTTTATCTGCTCCCGCGTTTACGACATGCTTCACCATATCCTCAACCGATATAGACGGATGATTAACAGGATCCCAGGAATCTTTCACGTCGCACCATACGCAGCCCACATCGCAACCGGCAAGCCGGATAAAATATGCGGCACGACCGGTATTCAAACCTTCACCCTGAACGGTGTAGAAGTGCTCCATGACGGGAAAAGATGTTGGCTGGTGGTTCAAAGGTTTCGGGTTTCGTGGTTCGACTCCGCTCTCAACAAGTAATTTATAATTAAAACTCAATCTCCTTCTTAGCCGCGCTAAGCGTATTTTTCAGAAGCCCTACAATAGTCATAAGTCCCACTCCTCCCGGAACGGGTGTGATCCATGATGCTTTTTTACTGACCTCGTCAAATTGCACATCGCCTGTTATTTTGTATCCGCTCTTTGTCGTTGCGTCGGGCACTCTTGTTATTCCCACATCAATTATCACAGCGCCATCCTTGACCATATCTGCTTTCACAAAATTCGGAATGCCGAGTGCCGCTACGATGATATCGGCTGAACGGACTATATTTTCCAGTCCGACTGTCTTGCTGTGACAAAGTGTAACCGTGCAATTACCCGGATTGCCATTGCGTGCCATTAATACGCTCATGGGCATTCCAACAATATTGCTGCGACCAAGAACAACACAATGTTTTCCTGAAGTCGGAATTGAATATCGCTCCAGCATCAATAAAATTCCGTATGGCGTTGCCGGAATATAACCCGGTAAATTCTGCATAAGTCTGCCGGCATTGACAGGATGAAATCCGTCCACATCTTTCGCCGGTGAAATAGCTTCAGTAACTTTCTGAACATTGATATGCTTCGGAAGCGGCAACTGAACGATTAGTCCGTCTATTGACTCATCAGAATTTATCTCCCTGATTTTATCAAGCAATTCTTTCTCCGTAACAGAGTCTTCGAAACGAATGAGTGAAGATTTGAATCCCACCTCCGCGCAGTTTTTCGCTTTACTCGCTACGTAGGTTTCCGAAGCGCCGTTATTCCCAACGAGGATTGCGCAAAGATGTGGCGCACGTTTACCTGCTGCAAGTAGTGACTTTACTTCTTCTGCCAGATTTACCTTGATTTCTGAACTAACTAACTTGCCGTCTAATAACACTTGAGTGGAATTTATTACTTGGATTTATGGGATTACTTACTGGGATTTGTGGGATTGTGGGATTATGGGATTTGATTAGGGGATTTAGTTAGGGGATTTGATTAGCTCGATTGGCGGATGAATGGATTGTTGGATTTGGATTTGGGGAGATAATTTACTGGGATTGTTTACTGGGATTATTTACTGGGATTTGTGGGATTGTGGGATCATGGGATTTGTTTAGGGGATTAGATTATCTCGATTGGCGGATGAATGGATTATGGGATTTGGATTTTATGGGATTTTTAAATTTAATGAAGCTACAAGATGAGATCTAAGATTGAATACTATTACAATTTATGTTCAATATGGATGTAACTGATACAAATAAATAATTGATCAATTCTACTTGGAACAATTGCAACTATTCGTAATTCGTAATTTGTAATTCGTAATTCAAAAAACTACCTGCGCATTCCCGGCATATTCCTCATCACCTTCGCCGCCTGATCCTTATTTGAGAATATTCTCATCATCTTTCTCATTTCATCGAATTGCTTGATGAGTTTATTTACTTCCTGAATGCTTGTTCCGCTTCCTTTGGCTATTCGTTGTCTTCTGCTTCCGTTTAAGATGGCTGGATTATTTCTTTCCTCGAATGTCATTGACTGAATGATGGCTTCGATATGCTTGAAGGAATCGTTGTTGATGTCAATGTCCTTAATTGCTTTTCCGGCGCCGGGAATCATTCCCAACAGATCCTTCATATTTCCCATCTTCTTGATCTGTTGTATCTGCTTTAAGAAGTCGTCGAAGCTAAAAGTATTCTTTGCGATTTTCTTTTGCAGTCTGGCAGCCTCGGCTGAATCGAATTGCTCCTGGGCCTTCTCAACGAGTGAAACGATATCACCCATTCCGAGAATACGATCGGCCATACGTTCAGGATAAAAAATATCGAGTGCATCGAGTTTTTCACCTGTACCAATGAACTTCACCGGCTTGTTTACTACCGACTTGATTGATAGTGCGGCACCACCTCTTGTATCACCGTCGAGTTTTGTAAGTACTACTCCGTCGAAATCCAGTCTGTCATTAAATGCTTTTGCTGTATTTACTGCATCCTGACCGGTCATTGCATCGACAACGAAAAGAATTTCATTCGGATTGATTGCCTTCTTGATCGCTTCGATTTCCTTCATCATCTCTTCGTCAATGGCTAATCGTCCGGCTGTATCGATGATGACTAAGTTATAATGCATTTCTTTCGCATGTGCGATTGCATTTTTCGCGATCTGAACCGGGTTCTTGTTTTCCGGCTCGGTATAAACAGGAACGCTAATCTGTTCACCTAAAACTTTCAACTGCTCAATAGCGGCCGGACGGTACACGTCGCAGGCTACGAGCAACGGAAGTTTTTGTTTTTTGGATTTTAAGAAGGCCGCTAACTTTCCGGATAGTGTGGTTTTACCGGATCCCTGGAGACCTGACATCAGAATGATGGCCGGATTTCCATCCAGGTTCACATCAACTTTTTGTCCGCCCATGAGCTTTGCCAACTCATCGTGAGCGATCTTAATCATTAGCTGTCCGGGTGAAACTGCTGTAAGTACGTTTTGACCCAGTGCTAATTCCTTTACTTTGTCGGTGAACTGCTTGGCAACTTTGAAGTTTACGTCGGCGTCTAATAATGCCTTACGAACCTCTTTAAGTGTCTCAGCAACGTTAATTTCAGTGATTTTACCTTCACCCTTGAGAACCTTAAACGCCCTTTCGAGCTTATCACTTAAACTTTCGAACATGTACCTGAATTTGAGGGCGCAAATGTACGGTTTATGGGGGAAATGACCAAGAAAGGGAAATTGGACGCGGAGGGTACGCAAAGAACGCTGAGAAAAAAAGCCTGAAACGACTCACTCGAAATTTTCTTTGCGGAGCTCTGCGTATCCTCTGCGCCCACCGCGTCCTCTTTAACACCTATACCCTCCTATATCCCTTATTCAATTTCTCCTCCCTTAACTTTTCTTTCTGGCTCTCTGCCTTTGAATTATCTGCAAAAGTCTTAATCTGCAATTGACCTTTAGTTCCGATTCTGCCAAACTTTACAATTATTTTATCCTCCTTGACTCCTATTTCCCAGAATTTATTACTTGCTTCATCCTTAAATTCGAGTCGTTCAAAAACAACATTTTCGTAGGTTGTATCGATTGCTTCAGTTTGCATCGGAATTTTCTCCGGAACGATTTCTTCAGATTCATATGAAGGAAAGTTCGAATTCGGAGCCTCAATTAACGGATCAACAACCCCTTCAATTGCATTATGAATTTGCTTCATAACAACATCGCGATTATGGAGCCAGTCTCTTGCAAAAACTCTGATCAATTTCCAACCGAATTGCTTCAATATAGCAGGGCGCTGAAAATATTGCTCAACAAGATTCGTTGCCGAATAATGTTTCTCGTCATCAATTAAAATACTCAGGCAATACTTATCGTCTTCAATATTTTTCCTAATGGCTAAAGAGCATTTGAATTCAGACTGACCCACTTGTTCATTCACAATAAATCCTTCCTTTTGCAATTGACTTTTGATTTCACGCATAACTATAGTTCCCGCTGTAGAAATCTCCTGTCTTTTCTGATTCAATATCAGACTGTCCAGGATGACTCTTGCGGAATCTAAATTACCAGTGCTTATGCTTTCTGCATACTGAAGAAAGCGCCGGAAATAATTCGCTCCTGTATTATACTCATTCGTAATATCGAAATATTTTATACTGCTGATCACAGCCATATGCTTTTTCGCCCGGCTAAAAATTACATTCAGTCGCTTCTCCCCGCCTTTCTTGTTTATCGGGCCGAAATTCATAATCATTCTCTTCTTTGCATCATATCCGTAGCAAACGCTCATGATAATAATATCACGCTCATCACCCTGAATATTCTCCAGGTTTTTAATAATGAGTCCAACAAACTGGTCATTCTCTGTCCTCTGACAGGCCTTTTCAAACAATGCTTCGAATTCTTTATCTTCTTTTGAGAGTTCAGATAATGCATCTTCAATTGTTTGCTGTTGTTCCTGGCTGAAGGCAACTATCCCAATACTTTCTTCTACATTTCTTTTAAGTAATTCTCTTACAAGATTTGCAATGTATCTGGCTTCCTCGACATTGCTTCTTTTTTCGTAAATACTATTTGTAAGATGATGAAAACTTATACTACGATCATATAGAAAATCGACATTATTCGCGGCTTGAAATGAATCGGATACTTCAATTGGCTTTTTCTCATCATGCCGTATACTCTGGTCCGGAATAGTCAATAATCCCGCTTCATAAAAAGCGTGATTGCTATAACTGATCAGCGTTTCAGATCGACTACGGTAATGCCATCGCAGCATTGTACTGTTCAGTTTTCTCACACCCTGAACCAGAAGACTGTCTGCATCCGAATTAAGAATTTCATCATCTTCATCAGACGAAACTGTTTCAAGGTCATCCGGATCTTCCGCGGCAGCAGTAAAGAAATTTGTCGGCGGCATTTGTTTATCGTCACCGACAATAATAGCCTGTTGTGAACGATAGAGAGCCGGTATTCCTTCTTCTAGAGTTATCTGGCTGGCCTCATCGAAAATTACTACGTCAAAATTATTACTGATGGGTAAGCTGTCGCTGACACTAAGCGGACTCATCAGCCAAACTGGCTTGATATCACGCAATATCATTCCGCTTTCTTTGGTACTCAGTTCGCGGATACTCTTATAACGCATGCTCTTGTTGAACTCATTCTCAAGTATTTTTCTACCCTCGTTATAGTTCTTTTTAAATTGCTTTTGTTCCGCGTTAAGCTGACTCAATGCCGTATTGCACAACTCCAGGTTAGAAATAAATCTTTGTCTTACTGAGGCACGTACATAATCGGCATTAATATGCAACAACCTGTTATAGTTATTTTCAATTATTGCCGATGAACGAGCGATAGCTGGTCCGTCTATCGCCGCGAAAATTTTATTATAACGAAGTAATTCATCATATGCCTTTTGGGCTATGACAGACTCAGCCTGTAAAGGATTCATGCTGATTTTCCTGACAGCCTCTTTCAATTTTTCCGGAAGAGACGCGAATTCTTTAAGCACATGTGACAACTGAGAAAGGCTTCCCGAATTAGCCAATACATTATCTATATGATCAGATATTTCTTCGAGTGAATAATCTCCTTCATATAAACCGAATCTGATATTTGATTCAAGTCTCTGAACAGAATCATTTAGCTTGCTAATTCTTCGAACGATGTTATCAGCCTCGGGATGTGCGATCAGAAAATCGATTTCTTTGTCACCAATCTTTTTTCGCATACTTTCGATTGCCGCATTTGTCTCTTCGATGTCTGAAATATGGTACTGCTGCTTTAGAGCATTTTGGCTTTCCTCTGCTGCCGCCTTTAATTCGTATTCTTCTTTCAGTAATCCGAAAATTACAGAGTATGGAATCTTAACTTTCTGTTTTGAAAAATCATAATTGGCCGACATTTGCCTTTTCATTCTCCTCCATTCGGAATTCAGAAATTTGAAAAATGACTTCTCATATTTCTGCGCTATTCCAATTGAATAAGTCAATTCTTCTTCACAAAGTTTATTTATCCAGTTCTGATTCTTTTCTGCGGCTTTTACAAATGCCTGTTTTAATTTATGGTGTGCGGAAATTACTTTCTCAAAATCCTTTGCTTCCTTATTAGACTTATCTATTAGTTTTAAATTTCCCGAATCAGCTATTGGCTGAAGAACAATAGCATCTTCAATCAGATTCTTTAATTGCTTCAGGCTAACAATTAAATCTGACGGAATATTAATTTCTCGTAATGCCTCCTTAATCTGTTTCAGTAAATCCCTGGCAGGGACGATTAATTTCTGCAACTGATTATTCGGATCATCTGCCCGAAGTATTGAATCATTCAATCTGTTGAAGGGATGTTCCGCAAAAGCCGGTTCATTGCCGGCTTCCTCCAATTCAGCGCAAAGCCTGACAATCGTATCATGGCTTTCCATCCACGTTTTATAAATTGGCAACAATTCCTTTTCCGCCGCCGAGAGAGAAATACGATGGTCCCTTAATTCAATGATACGTTCAATTAAAGACCGAACCTTAATTCCGATATTTTCCGTTTCTGTACCATTAACAGAATGAAACTCCTTTAATTTATTTACTTCATCATTGATTGCTTTAATCACAGCTTTTCGCTGATTTTTTATCTCTTCTAGCGGAAGTTTATTTTTTGAAAAATCCTCGTAAGTCTCTTTCAGGTTTTTTACAAACTCTCTCTTATCCGACTGGCTGTCGTGTATATAACAGCATAATTCATCAAGTCCGTTTTGTTTTAGACGGTGATGAACTACATCAAGTGCTGCGCGCTTCTCGCAGATAAACATCACACTTTTCCCTCGGGAAATAAAATCGGCGATCAGATTTGTAATAGTCTGACTCTTCCCGGTTCCCGGCGGCCCTTGTATGATGTAGCTTTCATTCGTTCTGCTATGAAGTATCGCCTCCGACTGTGCGGGATCGGCACTAATTACATGTGACCAGTCATCAGCCAGATTACTTCCTGCTGCTTTTTCTTTTAATTGTCTCGGCTGGTCATTAAATAATTCATTGAAAACAGTATTTGGAATATTATTGTCTACAACCTGGTTATAATCCCGAACCAGACTCATTTTTTTATAATTGAAGTTTCCTAAAACTATGTTGCATAAATCAAAATCCCAACTGTAAGGATTTTCTTCACTATCGGCAATTTCAAAAAGCTGGCGTTCCTTCGTTTCACCAGTGAGATTTCCCGATGATAACCGAATATCCTCATTAATCAAAAATTCAAGATAAGTGGCTCTTTGTTCAATCCTTTGTTTGAAGATTTCCAGTCCGAGCGGCTTATAATGTTCAGGCTGATAACTGTAAGCAATATTTTTATAACTATCAAGCTTGTTACCTGATCTTCTTAAACGCTTCCTGTAATTGCTAAGAGTTTGTTTGGCGACACTATGAATTAATTTAATGCGTGGCTTATCAACATAGTGCAATTGAATACCCTGGTTAGCTGAATCAATCTGAGACTTTAAAAGGGAATAGAATTTATCAAGCTCCATTTCTTCGAGATCCACAAAATCGGGCAATTTTATGCCATACAACTCTCTGAGCTGATTTGCGACAACTGGATTGACTTCAGCGGTATTATCCAAAATCCTGATTGAATAATGATCCTCTTTCAGGCGTTTAGATTTTTTTAATTCTACAGGAATCAGTAAAAGCGGACTCTGAATCCGCTCGGTCATATTTTCCTTCAGATTATGCCAGTTTAAAAAAGCGACAACAAGTTTTAACTGGCTAAATCCATATTCCTGAACCGCCCGCTGACTCTCCACTCTGATCTTATCTAGTGAAGAAGGCAGATATGCATGATCCTCAAAACGCAGATACTTGTTCAAAACAATCTCATTCATTCCTTTTACTTTTCCCGCTATGTCCTCATTCCAGGTAAATAGCAAATCGGGACGAATGCTTTGATAATGCAAAACCATCGGTACACTGCTAACCGTAAGATTTACAAAGCGCGCATTAGGCTTATAATACAGCAGTCTGTTTCTACGGCTTGTATCGAATAATCGGTTGCGGAGTTTATTTAAAATAAAATGGTTTCTCTCCCTGATTTCTTTATTGATCCAGCCCGGAATACTACTCAGATCAGTTTCCCTTAACGGATCGTATTCGCGGTAATGCCTTAGACGGTAAATGACATCGTACAAATCCTGTGTACGCTTTGTCCTGTCAAGTTCTGTCATCTCGGTAATCAGTGAACTGATTGTAGGATGAATTCGTTCATTATACTGAACCGGATTCCTTCTGTATTCAACGAAAGTTTTCAGGTCTTCCTCGTCGTATAAATCAAGACTCAAAGACATACTTCCCAATATCAACCCCAGACAGAAAATATCCGTCTGGACATCATGATGATCAAGAATTATTTCAAAACAATTGTAACCGCGTATATAAGCCGGCAAAGTCAAAGGTTCATTTACATTCCAGTGTACAAGAAGATTTTCCCTGCTGACACTTCCTACCTCAACTTCAGTCTCAAATTTCTCTTTTCCTGTAATAATAAAATTACTTGAACGAAATTCCTTAAACAGATTTTTAACTTTCGAAAGATTCTCCTTTTTATTATGGGAAAGTCTTTCATCTATATCGAGTCGGTTTTCGGTAATAAAAAGCGAATCTTCATTTTCAAAGGATGCAACCTGGTTTAACTCATGAAAGCTCAGCAATTCTTCGAACAAGGGTAATACAAATGCAATAACATCGTCAGTTGCGTAATCTCCCTTGTCGAAAGCGCTTTTAAGAAAGGTCCGAAAAGTCGTTCTGACTTCGGTATGCAGTTCGGTATTATTCATAGATCTGCTCTCCTTCATTTTCCTTTACACCATTATAAGCACTAAGATATTTTTCCCTGTTTTGCTTAAATTTTTTATCGGTGATTTTTAATTCTTTTTTGAATATTGCTTCGTAAAATTCTCTCAATCCGAGTTCTTCCGAAAACTGAAATGCCCAGCCAAGCGGAATTTCCTCGAGCGATGAATCGGCCAAAGCAAAATCAAGAACGACGTATGACAGGTAATCTTTAATACTTGGATGAAGACTGTCTAATTCTGCACTGAATTTCTCATCGAGGAAAAGGTTTTCTTCAATCGTAAAATCCTGAAAGTATTGCTTTGCCAGACTGAGAACAATAGTCGTCCGAAACCATTTGGGTTTTAACAGCAATTGAATAAACTTTCTCGATATTACTGACAGTTCCTTCTGCCGAAAAATATCAAGTTGATCGAGGTTATAAAGTCCTTCAACCATTTTCGAAATATCACTATCGGCCCTTTCATTTACTTCTTTCCACAACTTTACTGCACGGGCCCTGATGTAATTCTCGGGATGACTTAT
>CAZAON010000159.1:0-9793 GCA_964486655.1 uncultured Flavobacteriales bacterium | reverse complement strand
AGTTTGTAAACGGGAATTATAGTTTTGTATTCTTTCATTACCTCTGATGATACTGAAGAATTTGCTTTTTGCAAGGATTTAAAGATAAAATTAATTTGTGACACAGTAAATTCCCGGAATGTAGATTAATTAAAGATGCTTTCAGCTATTCTTTGTGCTTCATTAAAAGCATTCAAATTTAAGCTTAAACGTTGTGTTCCCCCAAAGAAATCTACGACGTTTTCGGTTGCCATATTGCCAACGAGTTTATCATCGGCCATTGGACAACCGCCGATTCCTTTTATGGCGGAATCAAAACGGAGGCAGCCACTTTCGTATGCTGCAGATATTTTTTCTTTCCATGAAAGCGGACTACTGTGAAGATGCGCGCCGAATTCTATGTGCGGAAAGGCAGGAATCAGGTGTGTAAACAGATGTGAGATACTTTCCCTGTTACTTTTTCCAATGGTATCTGATAATGCTATTACCCTTATTCCCATTTCTTCCAACAGCTTCACCTTTTCAATTACAATATCGGCACTCCAGGGTTCTCCATAGGGATTTCCAAAGCCCATTGAAATGTATATGACAAGGTCTTTTCCGGAGTTGAGGCAAAGGGAATGTATCTCTTCAACCCGCTTTAACGACTCCTCTATTGTGGAATTTGCATTTCGACGTTGAAATTCTTCAGAAACGGAAAAAGGGAAGCCGAGATAGGCGATTTGTTCGTACTGAATAGCGTCCTGAGCTCCTCTTGTATTCGCGACAATAGCTAAAAGTTTCGACTTTGTACCCGAAAAATCTAGGTGATTCAGGACCTCAGCCGTATCCCTCATTTGAGGAATTGATTTGGGAGAAACAAAAGACCCGAAATCAATGGTATCAAACCCTACTTTTAGCAAACTATTGAGGTATTCAGCCTTTTTAACTGTCGGAATAAACTCACTCCACCCCTGCATTGCATCCCTTGGACACTCAATAAGCTTGATTTTATCGTTTTTCATCAACTAACCTGAATTTTTGAAGGTACTGAGAATCCAGCTTGCAAAATTAACATCTTTAATAACCTTTTTGAGTGATTTTAAACAAAGATCCTACATCAAAATTGCCTATGAAGGAAAAAAAATTAATTTTGCAGCCTTATTAAAAATAAGCATATAGAAAAATGGCGGAAACAACACAGGGTCAAGACTTTATCGTTACAGAAGCATTAGGCAAGACCGAATCTTTTATTAATCACAATAAGAAAAGCCTTAGTATTATTGTCGGGGCCCTAATTCTTGCAGTTGGCGGCTACCTTTTTTATCAGAAAGTTTACGTTGCCAATAAGGAAAAAGAAGCTCAATCCCTTCTTTTCTATTCTGAACAATACTTTAACAGCGATTCTCTTAAACTTGCTATTAACGGAGACGGAAACCATCCCGGTCTGGAACAGATTGCAGATGAATACAGCATGAGTCCGTCAGGAAATCTTGCAAAATACTACCTCGGCATGGCTTACATGAAAATGAAAGACTATGACAAGGCTATTGAAACGCTTCGTGGTTATGATGCAAAAGATGATGTAACCGGATCTATCACTTATGGTGCTATTGGTGATGCTTACATGGAAAAAAAGGAAGTTGATGAGGCAATTTCATATTACGACAAAGCAATCTCTGAAAAGCCGAATAATTTCACCACTCCGATTATGCTGGTAAAATCGGCCGTAGCTTACGAATCTAAAGGTGACTTTAAAGAAGCAAAGAATGTTTACCTGAAGCTGAAAAAAGATTATTCTTCTTCTCCTGAAGCAGTGCAGGTCGATAAATACATTGCCCGTGCAGATGCTATGATGGCAAAGTAATTTGCTTTCGAAAAAATGTCCTCTTCCGATAAAAATCTTTCTGCAACAAATAAATTACCAAACGCAGCTGAAATGCGTTTAGCAATTATTGTAAGCAACTGGAATACGGAAATTACAGAACCCTTATACAAAGCGGCATATGACACTCTCATCAGTGCAGGTTGCACCGATGAAAACATCATTCGCCACGATGTACCCGGAAGCTTTGAGTTGCCACTCGGTGCTCAATGGGCCCTCGAATCCCTGAATCCTGATGCCGTAATCTGTCTTGGCTGTGTAATCCAGGGTGAGACCCGGCATTTTGACTTCATCTGTCAGGCCGTATCAAACGGGATCATGAATTTAAACCTCGATTATTCTATTCCGGTTATTTTCGGAGTACTGACTACTGAAAATATGGAACAGGCGAAAGACCGTTCAGGTGGTAAATACGGAAACAAAGGTGTCGAAGCCGCTGCAACTGCCATTCAAATGGTTTCACTCAGCCAAAACATATAACCGTCTCATTGCGCTACCATTCATTTTTTTGTACTTTGTAAGTCTGATATTATAAATTACCCATGAAAAAAATCTACCTCTGCTTTTTGATTTTAGCCGCGATAACTGCAAACGCAAACGCGCAGGACACCATTCGAACACAAGATATGCCCGGTGCAGGCTCGACATATACGATGAGTATCGGACAATCTTTTACCGGTATTGATGTTGTCGGCAGCGGACCAAATTACAACTGGGACTTTTCACAGTTGGGCCGAACAAGCCAGCGTGTAGACACAGTTCTTGACCCGGCACAAACCGATGCATTGCTAAGTTATTTCTTTATCAATATTCCTTTAAACTCCAATCGTTCAAACGTTGCGCAAAAAGGTGGTAATTTCAATTTAGGAACGACCGGACTAGATAATGTATTCAATTACTATTACAACTCACAAAGCTCATTTAAACAAACGGGAATGGGCGCTTCGGTGAATGGCATTCCGATTCCAATGGCTTTTTCACCGCATGACAAGATTTACATTTTCCCTCTGAAATTTGGTGACGAGGACTCAACTGATTATAGTTACCAGGTGGATTTAACGACGACACTCGGATTATTTTACAGCGTTGACAAATCGAGACATAATATGGTTGACGGATGGGGAAGCCTGAAAACTCCTTTCGGTACTTTTTCCGCAATCAGAGTTAAATCGGTTGTCATTGAACAGGACAGTATTTTCATAGACACCTTCAATCTGGGCCTGAATCTGCCTGAGATAACTACCATCGAATATAAATGGCTGTCACCCGGAAAAGGATTACCATTATTGCAGATCAACACGACAGCTACAAACCAGATCAGTTCGATACTGTATCAGGATTCAACGCATACAATCGGCGTAGACGAGATTCCTTCGCTTATTGCAAGTGCAAATGTTTTCCCGAATCCCGCTTCAGAAAAATTATTTGTCAAATATAATTTACAGCATAAAGGCAACGTTCAGTTTCAGTTTTATTCCGCAGGCGGAAAATTGATTTTCAATGTTGACGAACAATCATTCGTCGGAGATAATATTAAAAGCTTCGATCTGAAATCTTATGCCCTTCCGGCCGGAAATTATTTTCTCAAAATTCATTCATCCGGCTCTGAAATCATAAAGCCCGTAACTATTTATTAAAAGTTCATCAAATTGAATTTCAATCGTCTCTTCATGCTCCTGGCAATTTTTGCCATAACAGCATCGTGTAAGAAAGATCAGGAAGAAACAACAGTAACACCTGAGCCCTACAAACTGATTTTTAAATTTCGATTCGACAGCACCCAGGTAAGACTGAATAATTTCGGGCAGCCTTCGGTAATTCCTGCCGGACATGGCGCGCAATCACCCGTCTTCAACCTGATGAGTTCACATTATATCGAACTTGCGCAGGGAGATTCAACTCCGCTTGGCTCCGGAAAAGTTCTGTACCGCGCGCCTGAAACAAATGCAGGTGGATCACTTGCGATTGATTTTTCTCAGTCTGTTCTCGCTGGTGACGGACAGACATTTTTTTCCATTCCACTTTCACAAGCGGCAGGAACATACAAGTGGTTGCGTGTTTCTTTAGCCTATCAGAATTATGATATCAGCTTTCGCTACAACAATTTTGACCTTAAAGGTACTCTGGCTTCATTTATCGGCTTCAATACTTACATCTCTTCATTCAAACCAAAAAATAATACGGTTGTGGTTAACGACGATAAATTACAGGGTTATTGGGCGTTTGAAGTAGACACATTCGGAATAGATTCTGTCTTTACCGGACAGGCTGCAGGTACAACTGTTCCAAATCCGATCAGCTCTACTTCCCCCATTCCTCCGGGATCCTGCGTTGTTACCGGTCAGTTCAGCACACCGCTTACAATAACAGGAAATGAAAACAAGGATATTGTCGTTATCGTATCACTTTCCACGAATAAAAGTTTTGAGTTTACCGATCTGATGTCCGACAACATTTACGAACCTTCAGTCGACACAGTTGTGGACATGGGCATACGCGGATTAATTCCGATTGTTCAGTAATAAACTTTATGAAATAAAATACCGGCCTAAGCCTTTAGCATTGCTTCAAACTTATTCAGCGTGGAACGTCCCACACTTGTAAGTGGAAGCCTTACATGCTCGCTGCAAATGCCCATTGCGGTTAACAGGCCTTTTACTACGTGCGGACTACCATCTACATAGATTGCATGAATAACGTCATGTAATTTATAATGCAGTTTTCTTGCTTTATCCAGACTCGATGCTGCGGCGAGCCTTGTCATTTCAGAAAATTCCCTGGGATAAGCATTTGCGATAACCGATATGACACCATCTCCTCCACATGCCATAATCGGAAGAGTGAGCATATCGTCTCCGCTGATCACCAGGAAGTCCTTAGGCTTATTAAGAACAAGCTTCATTATTTTTTCCAGATTACCCGAAGCTTCCTTAATTCCGATTACATTCTGAACTTCATTCGCGATCTGAAGTGTGGTTTCAGCATCCATGTTGCTACCTGTGCGGGTTGGAACATTGTACAAAATAACGGGAACCGGAGAGGCATTCGCTATCATTTTATAATGCTGAAAAATTCCGCGCTGCGAGGGTCTGTTATAGTAAGGCGAAACGGAAAGAACGGCATCAATACCATCGAAATTGAAATCTTCCATATAGTTGAGGATTTCATGCGTATTGTTTCCGCCCAGACCAAGAACAATCGGAACGCGTTTATCAGTTACTTCGATAACAAAATCCGTAACCGCACGTTTTTCATTTTCACTCAGAGTGACCGATTCGCCCGTTGTTCCCAGCGGTACCAGATATTCGACTTTACCATCAATACATTTTTCAATTAGTTTTTTGAACGCCTTGAAATCGATACTTCCATCCTTATGAAATGGAGTAACCAGGGCAACGCCTGTTCCTTTTAGTTTATTTGGATTCATGTTTCTTTATTATTCTAAGAAAATGTTCAATCTCTTCCAAAACTGTTTTAACGGATGGATCGCCATCGACCTTTACCATCATATCGAGACCTTCATTGTTGCTGACACTGTATGTTCCGACTTTAAACCGTGCTTTCGACAAAGCCGTAATGTATGCAACAGGAAGGCTTTTACGTAAACTTATATTGATCAGAATATCAAATTTCTCATTTATAAAATTTTTCACGACGGGGTTTACGGGAATCATTTTAAAATTTAAATCCTTTTGAGAAAAAAAATCGAGTCCGAATTGAGCATACTGACTGCTATGCATTTTTTTCTTGTCGACAAAACCCATAGCTACAATATCCTTCTTGAAAGTGGAACGAATGCTTTTCATGTAATTCTTTACAGATTCCGAATCACGTTCATCGGTCGCATCGTAAATAATACCAATATTACCGGCTTCATCAAAACTAACGCTGGCGGGTTCGCGCTTTAGATTTGCAAGGTCTTTACGGAACTTTCTGCGACCGAGAACACTTCGTATGTTTTTAGTGATCGACATTATGAATTTATCATTTTCAAAAAATCATCTTCAGATATAACCGGCACTTTCAGTTTTTCGGCTTTGTCGAGTTTACTTGAACCGGCCTCCACGCCCGCCACCAGATAATTTGTTTTGGACGAAACTCCGCTCAGATTCTTTCCGCCGTGTTGTTCTATCAAAGACTTCACTTCTTCGCGGCTGAAATTAGAAAAAGTACCTGTAACAACAAATGAAATCCCTTCAAGTTTGGAACTTAACCTGGCAGGAATCGCATCTTCCCTGAGTTCAAGCATTAATCCGGCTTTTCTTAATTTTTGTATAAAATGCTTGTTTTCAGGCTGACTAAAATATTCGACAACACTTTGGGCAATTTTATCGCCAATTTCATCGGCCTCCATAAGCTGTCCGGCTGTAGCATGACTTATGGCATCCAATGACTTAAAATGCATGGCCAGTTTTTTTGCGACGGTTTCTCCGACATACCTGATTCCGATCGCATAAAGCACACGCTCAAAATTGACACTCTTTGAATCTTCAATTCCTTTTAAAATCTTCTCAACTGACTTTTCACGGAGGCTGATCTTTTTCGATTTACCATCGTTCGTAATAATTTTTTCCAGTCCGAGCAGGTCTTCATACTTTAGCGAATAAAGATCGGCCGGATTACTGATCAGTTTATTATCGAACAGCATTTCAATTTTGCCTTCGCCTAAACTATCGATATTCATCGCTTTCCTGCTGATAAAATGTTCGATCCGCCCTTTGATCTGAGGAGGACAACCGGATGAATTCGGACAATAGTGCTGAGCTTCGCCTTCCTTTCGTTCCAGTTTTGTATTACATTCCGGGCAATGAGTAATATATTTTACCGGGTGCGAATGAGATTTTCGTTTACTCAAATCGACACCTGTGATTTTGGGAATAACTTCGCCACCCTTTTCAACGAATACGGTATCACCGATTCTCAAATCCAGTTTTTCAATCTGATCGGCGTTGTGCAGTGTAGCGCGTCTGACAGTTGATCCGGCCAACAGTACAGGAATCAAAAATGCAACCGGAGTAATAGCGCCGGTGCGACCTACCTGGTATGATATATCCATTAGTTCGGTAGAGACAGTTTCTGCCTTGAATTTATACGCGATTGCCCAACGTGGTGACTTCGCTGTGAATCCAAGTTCAGTTTGTTGTTCAATTGAATTTATTTTAATAACAACTCCATCGGTATCATAAGGCAATTTATGACGCGCCGTATTCCAATGAGAAAGAAAATCCAATACTTCATCGATGCTTTTACAAACACGGGTGTACTCACTGATCTTGAAACCCCATTTTGCAGCGGCCTGCAAAGCTTCATAATGAGTTTTGAACGGAAAATTTTCCGCGTATAATGCATATAGAAAGCAATCGAGGTTACGTTTGGCAACGACAGATGAATCCTGCATTTTAATTGTTCCGCTTGCGGCATTCCGCGGGTTCTTGAGCAATTTAGCGGCGATCTCTTCCGGATCATATCCATCTTCCTCGAGCTGACTTTGCAGTTCGGTATTTATTTTGTCGAAGGATGAACGCGGCATAATAATTTCACCTCTTATTTCGAATTCCCCCGGATAATTGTGACCATGCAGTTTTAACGGAATAGTTTTAATGGTTCTTACATTGGTTGTAACTTCATCGCCCTGAACGCCATCTCCCCTTGTTACCGCTGTTTTTAAGATTCCGTCAACATACGTCAATCCTATGGCCACGCCGTCAAATTTCAATTCACAAACATATTCATAGTCGTTGTCAAGTCCCTTTCGCACCCTTTCATCAAAGTCACGCAATTCTTCTTCCGAATACGTATTTGAAAGAGAAAGCATCGGGTACTTATGTTTTATGGTATTGAATTCCTTTGTTACAAATCCTCCTACTCTCTGCGATGGTGAATCGGACCGGATTAAAGCCGGAAACTTTTTCTCCAGACTGATAAGTTCTTCGAGCATCTTGTCAAATTCAAGATCACTGATCTTGGGATCCGATAAAACATAGTACCGGTAATTATGTTCATTGAGGTCGCTGCTTAACTTTTCGATCCTCTTTTTTGCTTCAGCTTCTGTCATAATGAATGGGCAGGTAAAACAGCCTTAAGAAAGCGGTCTTTTTCCTGCATATCTTTTTTAATCCAATATTCGGTGAATCCAAGATGCGAATGTAACTCAGAAATTTCTTTTCCCATTGCCTCATTAATTTCATAATAAATTAATGCCTTTTCCGGCGAATTTTTCATTGACAATGATGATATTCTGTGATAAAAAACCAGCGGATCATTGTTCTCTACAAATAAGGCCAGCGAAGGTTCAAACTTCTTTACCCTGTCGGGCATTAATGAGCTTTCCTTTTTAAGGACATAGGGCGGATTGCTTACTATCAGATCGGCGGAAATTCCGGGATCCGAATTTAGAATATCAGTGCAAATCCATTCAACGTCTAATGAATTCATTCGGGCGTTTTCCATCGCAAGGTCAAGTGCTCCTTTCGATACATCTACACCTATTACTCTCGAATGGGGGAATGCTTTCTTTAGAGCAAGTGCAATACATCCGGAACCCGTGCAATAATCAATGATAGTTTTCGGAGGAGTTTTGAAATCCTTAATGATCCAATCTGCCAGCTCTTCTGTTTCCCGTCGCGGAATAAGAACATTGCCGTTTACCTTGAGTTTTAACCCATGAAACCAGACATGACCAAAAATGTATTGCACTGGCATACCGGTCTTCAGCTTACTCAAAATGTCATTCAGTTCAGTGATGCGTTCATCCTGGATAACCGTTTGTTCTTCTAACGTGATGTCAATTCTTCGCAGTCCAAGGTTTTTTTCGAAAACGATATTCGTAACCTGTCTAGCTTCATCCGAATCATAATCACCCGATAACGCCTCAATAAATTTCCGGTAAACCGCTCCGACAGTATTCATGGCGCGAAGTTGCTGTTTTTATAAATGATATGAAAATACAAGGCTAAATCATAAAGTCAGTACCTTTGCAGCTTTCAAAAAAATACAGCGGGGATATGAATCCAGATGATTTAAATGTTCTTATAACAACCATTGACAAGGAATTCGGAAATCTGAATAACATTCAGCTAAACTGGAAACCGGACGAACAGACCTGGAGTATTGCACAGGTAATAGAACACCTGATCGTTTCAAATGGCCGTTACCTGGATCCGATTAAACAGGCCACATCAGACAAATACAAGCCAACCTTGTGGGAAAAAATAAATCCGCTTACCAATTACACCGGCAAAAATATGATTAAAAATCTGGGAGAAACTGTTCAACGGAAATATGTGGCGCCAATGCTTTTCAGACCTTCCGTGGGTATGATTAGTCAGGACATTCTCGAACGGTTTCGTAAAATGCAGAATGACTTGTATACTCTTTTTCAATCCGTTCAGAAAACAGGAACGGGAAACCGTGTAATTACCTCCCCTGTTGCAAACCTCGTAACTTTAAAAGTCCGGGATGCCATGGAACTTATCATAGAGCATGAAAAAAGGCATCTTAAACAGGCCCTTGAAATCCGAAACAACAAAAACTTTCCCGCATAAAAAAACCCGGCCACCAAAGCCGGGTTTAACCTACACTAACCTATTGAACAAATAGACCTATTAATTCACTACTACTTTTTTAGAACTTGAATTTACATCATCAGAAACTGTAACGAGAAATGTACCTTTCCCTTTATCTGTCAGATTTATTTCCTTATTGTAGTTTCCTTTATAATTAGTCAGTTTTTCCGAATAAACGATTTTACCTTTTTCGTCGGTAATACTAATAACAATGTCTGTTTCAACTGATGCCCTGAACCTTAGTGTAAACCTGCCCGAATTCGGGTTAGGATAACATTCAAATCCCTCGATCCATTTTCCAGAAACATTTTCCTTTTTACCGGGAATTGTTCTTTTGTATACGAATATCTGTTTACCGTTTTCTTTTATGACTTTTTCGAGAACG
>CAZAON010000158.1:0-5282 GCA_964486655.1 uncultured Flavobacteriales bacterium | reverse complement strand
TACAAAGTCATGCATCAAATACGAAGCAGCTCCGGATACAGTTATTATTAAATTGATATTTGCATAAGGATAATTAACCGGATTAGAAGAATAAGATAATGAGACTCCATTGCAATTTCACCCAACTTTATCAATCTTTTTTAAATGGTTATTCGGCACTCCTGGCAACTTCAAATGGCGTCTGGCTTGGAGGAGGAGGATTAGAACTTTATGGCTCCGGTACGGTTAGTAGTCCGGGTGGTCAGTTCCCCGGATATTGCAGAGATCTGGCTATCGAATCTTCCGGTAGTTTATGGATGGCAACTCTCAATGGAATCGCAAAATATGACGGTACATTTTGGTCTATTTATAATACAACGAATTCTACATTACCCACAAATCAGTTTACTTCAATTGCTATTGATTCTTCTGATAATATTTGGGCTACAACAACTAATTATGGACTTTTCCGATTCGATGGAACAAACTGGATAAATTTCGACACTTCAAATACTATTTTCCCTACGAACGAAACAAACTATATAACTTTTGACCGCAATGGGTTATTATGGGTTTCCGTACATCGGCCTTATCCATCGGGTCAAATCGATGTCTTTAGGTATGATGGAATGAACTGGTCTCAAATTAATTTTCCAACCTGTTTAAACTTAGGGTCTATTTCCAGAGCCTATTTTGATTCTCAAAACAATGCCTGGTTTAGTAATAGCAACAATTTCCCTGAAAGGCCAACACCGTTTGGATATGGACTTGTAAAATTCGACGGTTCATCTGTGGAAATCTGGAGTGATTCTCTTTTGGCAGGATATAATCATCGCAAATATGATATGTCATGTAATATTTTGGTTCAGGACTCTGCTTCTAAAATTCCGGGTCCGGGAGTTTTTTCACTTTTTGTAGATCACTATGACAGAGTATGGGGTGGCGTAAGCGAAGCTGATGAGGGCGAAGGGCTTTTTGTTCTGGATGGCGGAAATTTTACCGTCTTTAATTCAACCAATTCTCAATTGGGGGCAAATGCTATAGGAGATTTTTCAGAACATGGTGATTCAATATATTTTATTACAAATTTTAATAGTGTAATTAGTGATTTCAGATATTTGAAAGTATATTCATGCGGCTCCTTTACAAATATCTTCGAAACGAATAACATTAATTCCTTTGATATATATCCAAACCCAACGAAAGGTGACTTTTCAATTAATGTTCCGGGAAGCAAAAGCCCCGGAAATATAATAATCATGGATATTAGCGGGAAAGTTGTCTATGAAGAAAATGAAACCTTTTCTGTTAGAAATTTATCATTGCCCGATGGATTTTATTTATGCACGTATGAAACCGGTGAACATATAATTACAAAAAAGTTAATCGTGCAAAATTAACTAGCGATTCTTTGAGTAAAAATTAGTTTTACCTCATTTGTACAATTTGAATATTTTTTAATTTTTGTCATGTGACTTTTTCTGCATAAAGTTCAAGGGATTAAAAAAATTGACTCTTTGTATAAAATCCTGAAGTTTGCGACTTACCGAATTTTCCGGAATTTTATGGAATCTAATTCCATAAAATTCAGATATCATATTTTGGAGAAAGCAATTCATTAAATCAAAATGCATTAGAGAGTGACCGCTTAGAAAATCGACGGGTTGAAATAAATATTATTAGGCCGAATAAATAATTGCTCACTTATAAATGTTTGTACCTGTGGTTGGAGAAATTCGGCACAGGAGGTAGTTTAAAATCCACCGACTATTTTTAAAACTCACTTCCTGAAATTGCGATTTACGAATTCCGTCATAATCCAATTTGAATAATGCTTGACTTCTTTACCGGCTTCAAAATACCCGGTAAATTTCCGTTTAGCATCTCACCGCATGGATAAACTATTCCTTTACCACTTTCTCCAAAATTATTCCATTTTTAGTTTTGAGTCTTAGCATGTAGACACCGGAAGATAAAAACTTTGTATCGATCAGAATGTTAAGTCTTTCATTGTTTAGATAGTAGCTCTTTTCTTGTACGGTTTCTCCAATCAAATTGAACAGCGTCAATTCAAGGTTACCATTATATTTTAACAAACTACTTACCATGAAACTTTCTTTATAAGGATTGGGTTGAATTAGAATATCTCCGCCTCCAAATTCTTTTTCCAACGAACTTGTTTGTAAACCACAAAAATCCGGAATAAGAGTAATGCTGTCCGAGCATCCGGTAATTTGATTTACAGCAACCACTTTCAGCATACTGATAGAACTGGTGTCATTCCATAACAAATCGATATCGGTAGCGGATGGTACATAAGCAGGTAAGCCGTTAGTTGCAGTCCAACTATAATTTACACCGGGTTGTGACAAAGCAATTGAATAATTATACTGTAGGTTCAGGCAGTTTTGAATACCCGTTTGGGAAACCTGCAAATCAGGAGTTTCAATCTTTATAGTATCAGAAACTATTATGCCGTTAATGGTACGTGTTACAACAAAGTTTCCTGCAGTTGTGAATGTGTGTTGCGGATTAGACAACGTGGATGTATTGTTCGCTCCGCTATTAACATCGCCGAAATTCCAATTATTCGAAAAGCAATCATCGGAATGAAAATTATAAGTATAACAACCAACCGGTTCATAGGTAAATGGCGCTGGCACATCGGGATTCCAATTACAGCCAAAGGCATCGGGAAAGTCAATAAAGAAACTAAACCCGTCATTATTGATTCCCGGATATGGACAATTTGCCGGCCTGATATCAGGTCCGTTTATATTAAACCCGACTGCATTCAGACCATTGTCCAATATATCGGGGTTGTTCATTACTGCAAGACGATAGGACTCCGGCGCATTTCCCGGATTTCCAATAAAACCAAAATACAATTTTCCGTCCGGACCAGAATGTCCTTCGCAAACAATTGTAGAACCACTTATGATATAACTGTCGATCAATTTTCTTGTTGCGACTGACTGCGGGTTATATAAATCATATTGAAATAGTTTACCGACAGAACCGGGTAAAGGATATTCTTCGGCCTGGTATAAGAATCTTGAATTCGGGCTGAAAACTCCTGACCCTGACCTGACTGTTGAACTTATCGTATTAAAACCTGTAATGATTCCATTAGCTTTATCAAAGTTGAGTAAAGATGAGTTGTAAGGCCAATAAGTACAGAAAGCTATTTTTCTACCGTCAGGAGATGGTACCATTTTCGTAAAACCGTACGAATTAGCTACAGTATATGTTTGATGATGGCTTAGTGTACCTGAAGAATCGAGTTCAAAAACATAAAAATTGTTGGAATTATCAACATAAACTATTATCCAAACCTTCATTCCATCGCAAGCCGGAATGCCGCAAACAGAATACCTTATTCCCGGATGGATGCTTAGGGTTGGTTGAAAAGGTACCGGGATCATTTTTTTACCCGGCAATATAACTACGCTTCCGTTTTGAGCGTCAATGATCGAGTAGGTAAGGGTATCAAAAGCATTTCGTATTGACGCTGAATCAAGAGATGAACCTTGAATCATGCAAAAAGTATTGATACGGTTCGGTACAGGAAAGAGGTTGTATCCAATATTTCCCGGAATGGTATCAATACGGTTATATGAATTATCGTATAACCCGGGCAATGACCCCCAATTATAGTAAACACTTCGGTATGCTATATGAAATAGCCCATTACCTAAACTATCCGCTCTGTACATACTCCCATAAAAATCGGGAAGACCGGAAATGGGAAACATGCTGGGATGATTCGTTGCGATTGGGGTGCCGCTCGAAAAATCCATAAAGCCGTATGAAAAATCCCATTTGTTCAATGAACAATTAATGGGTTGACAATCGGTAATAAATACCACTGTGGTACTGGAGACATTGATACTTTGCAATGTATTCACCGCAGTTAATGTTACCGGAAACTGACCGTTAGCAACAAAGGTGTGCTGTACCGTGTCGCCGGAAGCTGAACTACCATCTCCAAAATCCCAGGTATAAGTAAACCCCGGAGAAGACAAGGAGGAGAAGGTCATCGGACGGTTGAGGCATCCATTATAATTTGCACAATAAAAATCGGCGTAGTGGTTTCCGAAATCAACACAGGTCACACCTGTTGCTATGAGGTTCTGAACTGCAAAAAGTGCTTGTCTGTAAGTGTACAGACTAAAATTCATTCTTGCATTTTGCCCTGTTGTGAAAGAATTTTTACATGCATCCTGAGTGTAGTCCATATAATTTTCAATCAACTCAGGAGTTATGCCATCGCAACTAAGTGGTGCGGGTGACGGGCAACCATAACTTCCTGTTGTCGGCGGAGTGTCACAAATACGGTCGCCATAAATCTGACAGGCAGCTACTCCGGTATCCGTTATACATCCACCCTGGAAAGTATGATAAAGATTTAAGTAGTGACCTACTTCATGCGTCATCGCTGCACCTAAATTGTAGCCAGGATACAGATTGCATGCCGAACAGATGTTATTACTGCCGAATACATCGGCACGAATAACAATTCCATCTAAAGCAGTGGATGTTCCCGGATAATAAGCATAACCCAAAACTCCGGCGGGTGAAATATCCCTAACAACAAATATGCGCATATAGCTTTGAGAGGGAAGTGAACTTAATGCTTTCAATTGTACATCCTCGGTTTGTTGGTCGAGGTTTGTCAATGCACTATTGATCCTGAATACACCAGCCGAATCACCGGACTGGGGGATAAAGAATGTGGAGTCAACTGTGTTTCTCCGCGCATAACAAAATTGGATGCCCTCTGAATAAAAATTCTGATTCAACTGATCCATTTGACTTTGGATCTGTTCCATACTTATGTTTGAAACAGATGAACTGTCATGAATAATATAAATAACGGTCGGTATTGTTATTGGATCACTTATTGATGCTGATCTTTGTTCATTAAGCTTATTAGAGCGGGCAATATTCGTAGCCTTCGATATAACATCATCCTCAACTTTTCGTTTAAAGTAAAGTGATGAATCTTTTTTAACCATTTCTATCCAAATTTTGTCAGTCAGGCAAAAGTCTTCCTGAGCAGAAGCATAATCAGCGAAGAGTATCAGTAACAGCGTGGAAAATAGTTTTTTCATGATTCATATTGTTTGTTGAAAGGTGGCTCTACTTCATTACTCCACCTACTAAATTCGAAATGTATTTAGCCCAAAATAAAAAAACCTTTCGATCTGGCAACATTCATTTACGTGAGCGATTTCGATCCCAGCTGCGCCGTACATACCAATCCTTTCTCCAAATATTCTAAAAGCTGTGATGCGTCGCCA
>CAZAON010000157.1:0-8323 GCA_964486655.1 uncultured Flavobacteriales bacterium | reverse complement strand
CCGCAGTTGTAAATAAATCGTATCCTGAATTCTGGAAACAGTTAAATGGTATGGGTTTTAAATTATCCGAAATTTCAGGTTAAATAATGCATCTTTAATTCAGCTTAGAAGTTTATTCGCAACTGCACTTTTATATCATTTCTCGAATTATAATTTTCAGGATCTTCCTGCCATGTTTTGGAATAGCGGACTGACAGATTTATTTTTCGTCCGACATGCAAATTGATGTTTATATAGAAACGACTTCCGTTTCCATAGTAGAAAGGAACTGAAAATGCACCCAACACATCATTTTCATATTCGTAAATTCTGCTGTCAAAGTCGGGACAGTTAAATACTGAATACCGGAAGTTGAAACTGTATTTTTTTCCCATCGGATGATAGAACACATCCTGACTTATCATTGTTCCTTTTGTTTTTTGTTGTTCATTTACGGATTCCGAAAATTCAATTCGTAGTCCGTACGTCCACGTATTGTCAATTTTTATGGTTGATCCGATTCGGAAAGCTTTAAAAGTATAATCTGAAATAACACCTGATTCAGTGTATTCGGCTTTTGTGTTTTCCTGTTTGTGTCTTACCCGGTATCGTAACTGAGCTATGAATTTTTTATTCGGTTTGAATTCCAGTTGGTGGAAATATTCATTTCCTTCGGAAGGCGCATCAACTTTATATTTGAGGAACGGAAAAGAATATGCGTCCATAAATGACGAATAAGTTAATTGTTTGAAAATACTGTAATTGATAGCTATGTACGTTCCACGTTCATTGCTGTTTGCCGAATTAATTCCAAATGCATTTGATTTCAGATTGTAAAATGTACGGGGATAATTTCTGTATAATATACCGATCGAAAATTTCGGATCGGCACTGATAATAATTCCGTTTATGGATGCAATTGAGCCACTGCTGCTAAATGATTGTTCTCCAAAAAGAATTATGTTTTTCAATGTATAGGAGTAGTAGAATCCGTTATTGATACTCATCGTACCTCTGAACCCAAATTTTGAATAGTAATTACTACTGCCCGCGACCGGTACGGAGAATTTTTGTCCGGAGGAAACAATGCCGGCTTCCCCGTTTTTAAATTTATATTTCAGATGCGTTCCTGCCGCATACTCGGTTTGAGAATGATAATCCATTTTTTCCGAATAGTTGCGGTGATAGCCTGAATATTGCAATGTTGTTACGAATTTATCATTCGATAGGGAATCTGTAAATACATTCGCATCAACATGATGATAAGACAGCCAGGCATCTATGGAAAGTTTTTTCTTCTCAACGGCAATTGCAAATCCCCGAAAGAACCGGTTTTCATCGGTGCCTGAATAGGGGATAATGCCTCTTCCATATTTGAAAATTGATGTCACCTGTGAAGCATTCCCAAAGCTTATTCCGCTCCAGGCATTAAGCCCTTGCCCAAATTCCACATTGTAATCACCAATAATTATTTTCCTGATTTTTCTGTTTGGGGAATACATGATGTAGAAGGAGTAAAAATCAAAAGTGGGGGTGGATTTTGTGAAAATTTCCTCGCCTTCATCTTTTTCAAATGTTAGTCCGGTTTTTACCGATGAATTTATCGTTGATCTGTAACGAATGAGTACACGCGAAGGAGAACCATTGTAGTAGTCATCACTATTGATCAGGGATGTTTGATATCTCATCGTGAGCTGACTTGCCGATGGTGTATCTTTCTTTGAATAGACGATTATGTAGGGCAGGATTTTGCGAATTGTTTTTTTGTCAATTGTATTTATTAGCTGGAGCTCCTCCGGTTCAACCATTTTCCCGTATTTAATTATATGTTGTTTGATCGAATTTAATTGTTCTGTGGTAATCAGTCCGGTTAAAACAAGCAGATCAATATCGTCGCTGTTTAAATCGACCGGATTGGATGAAAGTTTTGTGAGTTCTTCAGGTAAATCACTTTGACCGCTTTCGGTCAGGGATTCGGTAATCTCTTCCGTAATATCCTGAACGATGTTAGCGCCGTTTTCGTTTTGCTGACAACGGGCTTCAATATAGGCGAATGAGAAAAGTATGATGATAAATATTCTCATAAATTAAATGTGAAGCTTATAGCGGAGGACATGCCCAATTGAGATTGTGTTTGTATGGCAATGGCAAGGCGATAATTGGAAAGAATCAGTTCGCATCCAAAAGACTGTGAGACGGGGTATGACTGAAATCCGGTTCTTAGAATAAATTGCCTGGCGTATTTGTATTCGATTCCCGCCTGGAATGAATTATCGGATTGACTGACTGATTTTGATGCAAGGGAAAAAATTAATTTGTTTGAGATAAGTGCAGAGGCTCCCGCGATAATTTCAGCCTGCAGTTGTTTTTCTTCTTTGGCGTCTATCCGCGACCTTACGGGATTGCGGACAATTACGCCAAGGTTAATATTGGGAAGTACATTTACTAAAAATGAAATTTCCGGAATGAGGGTCTGATACTTAGAATAACGGGAATCATTTACAGTCCACAGATGATATTTTAATCGGACTCCGGTTGAAAATTTTGTGGCTATTCTCTTTGATATAGCCGCATCAACACTTTGTTCGGAAAAAACATTCGTGCCGGTTTTCGAGAGGGAAAGCAGGAGACTGTTATTCGAATTTACTTTTTTGACGAATGATGCTGATATCGTCGTGAGTTCCTTTAAAGAATATTTATTCGAAGCAGTTACCTCAATAAATGAGTTTTTCTGGTGCAAAATTGTTGCAATATTTATCGGAACTCCGGTTTCCTGAATTGAAGCGGCGAATGAATTGCTTACAGAAAGTGAACGCGCATCAGTTGTGTACTGCTGAGCGGGAAGACATTTCGCAAATAGAATAAGTAAAAGAGTGATGCGTAATTTCATTGTGAATTATTACGCACCGAAAGTATATCAATGATTCGCGATTTGTAACCGCATAAATGATAGAAAGATTTTTAAGGATAATATTTTAACTGTTAGCCGTTAGCTATAAGCTGTGAGAGGTTAGCTGTCAATTTTCAATTTTCAATTATCATTATCCTCAATATCCTTATTACTCTTCATTACCTTTTCTTTCAATCCTTCTTTAAAATCTTTAACGCGTTTTAGTAATTCAATATCGGAAGAGCCGATAATTTGCGCTGCGAGGATGCCTGCATTCTGGGCAGCATTTAATGCTACTGTTGCAACAGGAACGCCATTTGGCATTTGTAAAATAGATAAAACAGAATCCCATCCGTCAATCGAGTTGGACGATTTTATCGGAACGCCGATCACAGGCAAAGGAGTAAGTGAAGCAACCATTCCGGGTAAATGAGCGGCACCGCCTGCGCCGGCTATGATTACTTTTAATCCGCGCTCAACAGCGGAGCTTGCATACTTAAACATAATTTCAGGAGTGCGATGTGCCGAAACGATTGAGATCTCATAGGGAACGCCGAGTTGTTTGAGAATATCTGATGCATTGCGCATGATTGGCAGATCACTCTGGCTGCCCATTATAATGCCTACAAGAGGAGTTTGTTCCATAGTAAATAATTATTCGCTTATTACTTTCAAAAGATTTTTAACCTTCAATGCTTTTGTCATCGCTTCCTCTTTTGTTTTTCCTGTGATTGTTACATGTCCCATTTTGCGGAAAGGTCGAGTAAATTTTTTCCCATACAGGTGAATATGAACTCCCGGAATTGCAAGTGTTTCGTTGATTGATTCATAGCGGGCCTGACCATCATGACCTTTTTCGCCGAGAAGATTTACCATCACTGCATGATTCGTAGCATCTGTGTTTCCAAGAGGTAATCCTAAAATTGCGCGAAGATGTTGTTCGTATTGAGAAACGACATTAGCTTCAATCGTATGGTGTCCGCTGTTATGAGGCCTGGGTGCAATTTCATTGACAAGGATTTCGTCGTTTTCGGTAAGAAACATTTCTACGGCGAGTACACCGGTAATTTTCAAAGCATCAGCCAGTTTAACAGCAATGTCTTTTGCAGTTTTTTCGGTATGCTCACTGATATCGGCGGGAGAGAAGAGAAATTCGACGAGATTGGCTTCTTTGTTAAACTCCATATCAACGGCAGGAAAACAGGCAGTCTGACCTTCGGTATTGCGGGCGACTATTACAGCAATTTCCTTTTTAAATGGAATTAGTTTTTCGGCAACCGAAGGCTCCGTAAAGGCATTCGCAAAATCCCGGGTTCCCGTTATTCTAACAACGCCTTTTCCATCATAACCACCTTTTCGTAATTTTTGCATGACGGGTAAAGGAATCGACATGCTACTCAGTTCATTCTGATTTTCAATTAGTTCAAATTCGGCGGTGGGAATCCGGTTTTCTTTAAAGAAGGTTTTTTGAAGTCCTTTATCCTGAACAATCCGAATGACATGAGGCTGAGGATAAACCATGACCCCTTCCTGTTCCAGTTTTTCCAATGCTTCCACATTTACATGTTCGATTTCGATGGTCAAAAGGTCACAGCCTTTACCGAAAGTATATACCGTATCGAAATCTTTAAAACTGCCATTGACAAATTCTTCTGCCAGGTACCGGCAAGGGGCTGCAGGATCGGGATCTAAAACCTTTACATGCAGTGAGAAATCAGCCGCTTTTTGCAGTAACATTCTGCCCAACTGACCACCACCCAGTATGCCAACTTTAATAGAATTGAAATGTTTCTTCATTCAGTCCGCTAAAATAGTCTTTAGTAGTCAGACTTTGGTAACATGAAGACCATGGTTGTAATGAAGCAGTTTAATTTTACTTTTGTCGCATATGAAAAGTGTGACCGTCAGGGACAAAAAATTCGGAATTTCGCTTGATTCTGCTTCTATACAGAAGAGAGTAAGCGAACTTGCCAATCAAATCAGTAGCGATTTAAAAGGAGAGAAACCATTGTTTCTCTGCGTTTTAAATGGTTCTTTCATATTTGCCGCCGATCTTTTTAAACAGGTAACTATTGAAGCTGAAGTCTCATTTATCAGGGTATCATCTTATGAGGGAACATCTTCGACCGGAATCGTGAAAAGTGTAATAGGTGTCAGCGAAGAAATGAAGGGGAGAACGGTAGTGATAATCGAAGACATTGTTGATACAGGTGATACCGCTGTCTATCTGATTGAAGAAATAAGAAAACACAATCCATCAAAGATACTTTTTGCCAGTTTGTTGCTAAAACCTTTAGCCCTTCGTCAAAAGATTCATATCGATTACATAGGTTTTGAAGTACCGAATGATTTTCTGGTAGGTTACGGTCTGGATTACGATGGTTTAGGAAGAAATCTGCCTGACATTTACAAGCTCATATAATATGTTGAATATTGTTCTATTTGGTCCGCCAGGTGCCGGCAAAGGCACTCAGTCAGAGAAACTGATAAATGAGTTCAAACTCGTTCATCTTTCTACAGGCGACATTTTGCGAAATGAAATAGCAAATAAAACCGAAGCCGGTATAGCTGCTAAAAAAATAATGGAACAGGGTTTGCTCGTTCCTGATGAGGTTGTGATCAGAATGATCGGAGACCGTATTGATGCAAACAGAAATGCCAACGGATTTATTTTTGATGGATTTCCGCGAACGACTGAACAGGCATTTGCACTTGACAAAATGTTGGAAAGCAAACAGTCGGGAATAGATATGATGCTTGCGCTTGAAGTTAATGACGATGAGTTGTTAAAGCGTTTGCTGAATAGGGGAAAAGAATCGGGTCGTGCCGATGATCAGAATGAAACGGTAATTGCGAGAAGAATATCAGAGTACAACAATAAAACAGCTCCGTTGAAGGAGTATTATTCCAAACAGGGTAAGTTCCATAGCATAAACGGTATTGGCTCGATCGATGAGATCTTCGCAAGACTGAAGAGTGTCATCGAGGCCTGATTGTTTATCAAAAAATAAATGGCTAGCAATTTTGTAGATTATGTAAAGATCTGTTGTCGCAGTGGCGCAGGAGGAGCGGGGAGTGTACATTTTCACCGTGATAAGTTTACCGCTAAAGGCGGACCGGATGGTGGTGATGGCGGACATGGCGGCCATATTATTCTCAGGGGGAATAAGCAGATGTGGACACTTCTGCATTTAAAGTATCGCAAGCATGTTATTGCAGAGGAAGGCGGAAAGGGACAGGGAGCATTGAAGACCGGTGCGGAAGGAAAGGATGTAATACTGGATGTTCCGATTGGAACTGTCGCCAAAGATTTTGAAACGGGCGAAGTAATGTTTGAGATTACGGAAGACGGACAGGAGGAAATAATTGTTCCGGGCGGAAGAGGCGGAAAGGGAAATGCTTTTTTTAAAAACTCGACGATGCAGACTCCAAGATTCGCTCAGCCCGGAGAACCGGGAAGGGAAGAATGGAAGGTGCTTGAGTTGAAATTACTTGCAGATGTCGGACTTGTCGGATTTCCCAATGCAGGGAAGTCGACTTTGCTTTCAGTCGTAAGTGCGGCAAAACCGGAAATTGCGGATTATCCGTTTACCACCCTGGTGCCGAATCTCGGTATCGTTTCGTACAGAGACGGGAAGTCGTTTGTAATGGCCGATATACCGGGAATAATTGAAGGAGCTCATTTAGGCAAGGGATTAGGGTTGCGTTTTCTAAGGCATATTGAAAGAAATTCCATTTTACTTTTTATGTTTCCTTGCGATACAAAAGATATTGCGAATGAATACGGGATCTTAATGAATGAGCTAAAGCAATTTAATCCTGAGTTGCTTGATAAATCATCGGTACTGGCGATTACAAAGACAGATATGCTGGATGCGGGAATGATTGAGGAAATGAAAAAGGAAATTCCGGCCGGAATTAAATACGTTTTTATTTCATCCGTTACGGGAATGGGAATAACGGAATTAAAAGATATTCTCTGGGCTGAATTAAACACATCAGAAAAAAATGCTTGAGACAATTAAGAATATTGATACTCAACTCCTGCTTTTTTTCAATCATCTGAATAACGACTTTTTTGACTTTTTTTTTTACTGGCTCAGTGATAAACTGATATGGATACCGTTTTACATTTTGTTAGCATGGTATGTTGTCAAAAAATACAAGTCGTCATTTTACTGGGTATTTATTTTTGTGGCAATTGCAATTACATTAAGCGATCAGATAGCGTCAGGATTAATAAAGCCAATGGTGATGAGACTCAGGCCATGTCATGAACCTTCGATAATGGCAGAGATACATTTGGTTAAAGGATATTGCGGGGGACAATTCGGTTTCATTTCTTCGCATGCGGCAAATACATTTGCATTGGTTTCATTTCTTATGAGAGTTATTCCGGGAAGTTTCAAAGGATTTGCAGTTATATTGTGGACATGGGCTATATTTGTTTCTTTCAGCCGTATTTATCTGGGAGTTCATTATCCCGGCGATGTAATTGTTGCGGCTTTGCTGGGAGTGGCCGTGGGGAATTTAGCCGCAAGACTTTGTTTATTGATGATAAAAAAATATTCACAAGTAAAATTATAATGATGATAGTGAGACGAATCATATTGACATTTTGTTTTCTGATAATTACAATGAGTACGTATGCTCAGCAGAAAAATCAGAATAGTGAACATAACCGCCCGCAATTGGTGGTGGGAATAGTGGTAGATCAGATGCGATATGAATACCTGAATAAATTCTGGAGTAAGTTTTCGGAAGACGGGTTCAAAAGACTGGTCAATGCGGGATTTGTTTTTTCGAATGCCAATTACAATTATGTGCCGACATATACTGCTCCCGGGCATGCATGCATTTATACGGGAACAACACCTTCGTATAACGGAATAATCAGTAACGAATGGTTTGACAGCAATTCGAAGCAAAGAGTTTATTGTGTTGGCGATTCGACAGTGAAGCCGGTTGGAACAACATCCATTTCTGGAAAAATGTCCCCACGCAATATGTATTCTTCGACGGTGACCGATGAATTAAGACTTTCGACGAATATGAAATCCAAAGTCATTGGTGTTGCCTTGAAAGACAGGGGAGCAATTTTGCCTGCAGGTCATTCGGCTAATGCGGCATACTGGCATGATCCGTATACGAACAACTGGGTAACCAGCACTTATTATATGGAAAAACTTCCGGCTTGGGTATCAGATTTTAATAACAGAAAAATGTCGGACAGTTTATTAAGCAAGCCATGGAATACTTTACTGCCTATAGAAGAATACACTGAAAGTACGATGGATGATAATGCATATGAAGGATTATATGAAGGAGAGACACATCCGGTTTTCCCGCATGATTTACCGGCTTTAAAAGGGAAAGAAAGTGAGCTTATTCGTTCGACACCATTCGGGAATACATTTACAAAAGAATTCGCGATCTCAGCCTGTGTAGGAGAAA
>CAZAON010000156.1:0-6315 GCA_964486655.1 uncultured Flavobacteriales bacterium | reverse complement strand
TACCATCGGTTATCCGGCCATATGATTCATCAGCCCCGAGGGTACCGTAACAAACAGAATCGGTAAAAGCGAAATTTGCCTTAAGCAATGAAACACATCCCGTTGGTTGTAAAATGAAATTAGTATGCATGATTCCCTGGTTGTTTTGATTATCAGCCCAGACAATTTTAAATCCGTTTGGTGCTATTTTCGTCGAATCATTTCCATGAGGGAATGTATATGCGACAATATTCATCGGGTCAATACTGATTTTCCATCCGGCCAGGTCAACTGTATCGGGCGACGGATTATATAATTCAATCCACGGATCATACTCATTATAACCGTCTGCAAGTGTGGAAATATTCACTGTTTGCAATTCGTTTATGGCTATATATTCATTTCCAACGGTCTGATTCGTCTGCCCGGGTGTAGATGTGATAAACTGAATAAATAATGGTCCGCCATCATAGCTCCTGCCATATGAAATATCGGTGCCCAGGAAATTGAAGCTTAATGAATCCGCAACAGTTTCGCCATCCGGATCAATCAAAGCAATGAAATCTCCTGTAGAATTAAATTTAAATCCGGCATGCAAAATTCCCTGTGAAGTATCATTGTCGATCCAAACAAGCAAATGACCCAATGGAGGAATCTTTGTGCTGTCGCTTCCTGAACGAAATAAAAATCTTGTTGGAAGAATCATATTATCCGTCAGATAGTAACCGGCAAGGTCAAGAGTATCATTATTCGGATTATAAATTTCGAGCCAGTCGTCAAATTCCCCATAGTTATCAGCCACGGCTGCAGTGTTTGAAGACATCACTTCATTTATTTGCGGCGGAATCACATATACATACGAAGGATCAATATCAAACACAGCGGTAATCAACGTATCACTTGTGATATTTAAATATATTGTTTGGGCTGTATCATGTGATGGCAACCATTCGACAAAACGATAACCGGGATTCGCAATTGCTGTAAGAGGTACCGGAACACCGTTGAAATATTGTCCGGTCCACGGATAGGTTAAATTTGTAATGCGGGTTGTGTTCTTATCGAGTTTAAGGGTGCTCACTTTGACGATTCCTTTTAATGAATCGGATACGTCGAGGGTCAGATTAAAAATTCCGGGCAAAGAAAAATTAGAAAGTATGTGTTGTTTAACATACTGAGGCCTGTTATTAACCCATAATGTCATTTGATTAATCTTGGTTATCCAATTGTAATTCGTCTGCCAGCGATCACGCATCTCTGGATAATAAGGCATTAACTCATTCGTCATTTCCGCGATTTTTCCGGTAGCTATTGCCGGAAGAAATTCCGTATTCATATAATCAGCGAAGAGATTTATGAAATCATTTTTGAAACTCTGATTAACAATCAATTTATTCAAGAGATAAGACGGACCATAACCACTTGCGCCATTCAATACGAGATTAAACATATCGTACCATTCATCCAGATAATATCCCGTTGTATTGTCCATGTCCCATTGCATCCATCTCCACTTTCCATCTGCCGTACGCGGTCTCCACTTGCCTTCATTCTGGTCGGGCCAATCCCCTCTCGCTAAATAAATACTGGCCATGTATGATAACATAAAGCTATGTACATCCAATTGAGTTTTTACATATTCGTAGTTAGCGGAGTCACTTAATAAATTGTTATTAATAAAATTCATCATCGCGCTCCAGTGCAAAGTATCGCCCTCTATAACAGTACTGCCTGCGCCATCAAGTATATCATATCCCGGATTTTTCTCGTCGATCAGATAATGGGACTGATAAAAACTTCCGTGACGGTTTCTTTCACGTAACTCATGAATTCCCCAGTATTCGCCATCAATAAATACAATACAAGGCCGGTATGCTTCAATGTCAAGATCAGATTTAGCCATGATGGTAGCACAATAAGCATCACGAAATAATGTTTCAGCCCTGTCACTTCCCCATGCGCGAAATTTTACTTTATCGAAGGAGTTAATGTATTTAGCCTCACCAATGAAATTATTAAATAGCGGATAATCGATTTTGGACGGACCATAATCCTTTGAAGCAGTAACATTCAATCCCTTCTGCGGACTTGAAGGCGAACTTTGTCCGTTGATACTAATTTTAAAATTCCCATTAAATGCCTGTGAGCCACCAGGCATATACATCTCAATATTGGCCGTTCGATCCCAGTCCAGATAATAATTTGCATAAAAAGTTCCGGGCTGATAATTTATCCCGGGCACATAGATACCCGTCGTATCGTTGAATAAATTTTTCGGATCAGAAACAACAGAAACAACAGGGAGGTTTCCATACCGGTTAAAAATTGCCGTATCCACAAAATAAGTATTCGTCTGAATCGGTCCGGGGAAATAACCGCTCTTTATTGCACGAGCCCTTACAACAGAACACTTGTAAACCTCATGCGGAGGTGCTATCCAGTCAGGTAAATAGAAATGCACATTATAACATGTTCGAATCATTGAATAATAATTCGTGTCTCCTGCTCTGCTATGTACATTTATAGGTGCAGTATAAACAGGCGAGTTTTCATTTGGATCAGAGCCGTCGAGTGTATAATGAATTGCCGCGGTAGAATCAGGAAATGACAAAACAATATTCTGATCAGTTGTATAAAATCCCCCCGGCACACTGAACGAAGGGAGATCATTTATTATACCGGTAACCGCAGCAGCAGAATCGTTAGTTGCCTCAAAAGTCGGCTTAGTCAGATAAACGAAATTAGGTGTCCCATCCGGAAGTCTGCCATATGTCTTATCCGGCACAAGTTGAATTACTGATATATTGTCTACAAGTACACCGGAAGGATCGGACAGGTAAATGGTTTCCCCCTCGACGTCAATTGAAAAATTAGTATGAAGGTTATTTCCATTCGTATCGTTTAAACTTGAACACCATATTGAATTGTAACCGAGAGCCGGTATATTAAAATTGGGAATTTCCCATTTCAACAGTGAGTCGGCATTGTCCGACAAATAATAACCCTGAAGATTAATCGAAGTAAATTGGGGATTATAAAACTCAACCCAGTCGGAGTACTTTCCATAATCGTCCATAATCGTCGACTGGTTGTTCGACATGACTTCATTGATATAAACCTGTGCATTCGCAAATTGAATAATGAAGAATACAATAAGAAATAATGATACTTTTTTCACTTTTGATAGTCTCTGCTAAACCAACACATCTGTTTATTTCCGAAAAGTGTCTGCATTCAAATTTACAAATTAATTACTTAGAACCCTGAATTGATAAGGCACTTGGGGATACTCCATGTTGAATTATACTTACTGATGTCTAGTATATTTCCACTGCAATCTAACGGTAAACCGTCAGTGTTCTTTAATATAATTTTAGCTTTTCCCACCAATATGGTCTTAATAACCTCAGTTTTTAATTTCTCCCGGCTGAAGTCCGGATTTAAACAACCTATTGAAACTCCAATATTGTTATTAAACAGATCCATTACAGAAGATATTGAATCGGGCAATACCAATTCTTCATCTTTCTGACCCTTTTTAAATTGCCTGTAATTCCCCTTTTCATGAGCCTTACCAAGCCTTATAGCCTTCTTCCAGCAAAATTCCTGCGACAAACGAGCCATCCAGTAAACGTGTCTGAAAGCATCAACCCTTCCGCCCGTATCATCGCCATCCAGAATAGTATCCCGTTTTACCGATGCAGCTTCTGCCCTGGCCTCATTGCTGATTCTTCGGGCCTTTCCGGCAATAAACGGATGAGTTATGACCCAGGTCTTTTCCGGTCCGGTCAATTTCCAGAAAGACTTCCAGGCAGATTGTCCGGCCACAGCTGACTCAGATTTAAAGGTAATCATTGAATCGGTTTGTGAATAGGATGAAACTGTCAGAATCGTAAATAGTATGGTGAATAAGAATTTTTGCATTTAGTGAGGTCATGCTCGTGTCAAAAATACGGCTAAGTTCGATCTGTCATTGAAAAAATCCGAATCCTCCTGAACATCAATACTAACACATTTGCCGAAAGAAATAATAGTTACTTAAAATTTTGCGGGATTTATTTACCTTTCATCCCTATAGATCAGGGGAGACAAAAATGAAGAAAAAAATAGTTTACATCGTCACTGTTTTGTTTTTAATCGCATGCGGACAAACAAAATTTTTATTGCAGAGTGATGATCAGTTGAAAAATAATCTGAAGAAACATATCAGCACAATTTCTTCCGATTCATACGAAGGTCGCGAAACCGGTTCAAAGGGTGAAACCAAAACGTATGAATATATTATTAAGGAATTTAAAAAAGCCAGACTTAAACCTAAAGGTACAAGCTCCTATCTTCAGGAGTTTTCTTTTACTGACGGCGCTAAAACCGGTCCGGGCACACAATTAATAATCAACTCAACCATCTATGTGCCCGATAGCGATTTTTATACGTTACCTTATTCATCCAATGGAAGTGTTACCGGGTATATTGCCAAAGTAGGTTATGGAATTTATGATCCGAATAATAAACGTGACGATTATGCGGGAAAACTGAACATAGCAAAGAAAGTTTTTGTTATCGAAACCGGAACGCCTGATGGCAATGAACCTCACGGAAAATTCAGTGACTGGGATTTGCGGAAGAAGATTGATCTTGCCGTTACAAAGGGCGCTGCTGCAGTTATCTTTATCAATTCGGACACATCGCTTGACAATCCTTCAGCCAACTGGAAAATTCGTACTTCGCCTTCAACAATTCCGGTTGCATTTGCGAATGCCAGAGCAGCGCGTGTTTTGAAAGATAGTGTTGTTACGAATATAACATTCGGTGCAGATGTAATCAGAATTGAAAAGAAGGGTCATAACGTAATCGGTTTTATTGATAATAATTCTCCGAATACGGTTGTAATAGGCGCCCACCTCGATCACCTCGGCTACGGGTCGGAAGGATCTCTGTACCGCGGCGAACCGGCCATTCACAATGGCGCAGATGATAATGCAAGCGGAGTGGCTGCGCTGATTGAGCTTTCGAAATTTGTGCAGGCTGCCGGACTAAAGCGAAGCAATTATTTATTTATCGGATTCAGCGGAGAAGAAAAAGGATTACTTGGATCGAATTACTTCGTGAAAAATCCGACTGTTGATCTGAAGACCATTAATTACATGATCAACATGGATATGCTTGGAAGACTGAATTCCGAAAACATGCTGATTGTAAACGGAACCGGAACAGCGGAAAGATGGAAAGCAGTTCTCGACAGCTCATTAACTCCCGGACTGAAAGTTAAGGAAACAGATTCGGGTGTCGGTCCGAGTGATCATACCTCGTTTTATCTGCAAAATATACCTGTATTGCATTTCTTCAGCGGATCACATAACGACTATCATAAGCCGAGCGATGATGAAGATAAAATCAATTATCCGGGCGAAGTAATGATCGTTCGCACCATTGAAAATGTGTTACGCAAACTTGATAATGCGGGAAAGCTTCAATTTGTAAAGACAAAAGATGAAGACAATGAAAACGCCCCTAAGTTTAAAGTTACGCTTGGCGTTGTGCCAGATTATGCATTCGAAGGAGAAGGAATGAGAATAGACGGAGTAACGGATGGCAAGCCGGCATCCAAATCAGGATTACAACCGGGAGATGTTGTAATACAAATTGGAGAGTATAAAGTAACCGACATGATGAGCTATATGAAAGCACTGAGTAAGTTCACAAAAGGCGAAACGACGAAGGTTAAAGTAAGGAGAGGGAAAGATGAGGTTGAGAGGGATATTACATTTTAGATTGAAGTCCCGATAGCTATCGGGAGAAGATTGAAGAAAAAAATTGTCAATTGAATATTGGTCTGTTAATTTCTAATTCTATTAAAAACTACAATGGATGTTTTCTAACATCTCATGACTAACGGCTAATAGCTAAAGACTAACGGCTAAAGACTAACAACTATGCAAAGCATTGCAGTAATTGGTGGCGGTTCGTGGGCAACTGCAATTATAAAAATCCTCAGCAACAACGTTGAAAATATCAACTGGTGGGTAAGAAGTAATGATACCGTTGAGTTCATTAAAAAATACAAACACAATCCGAATTACCTGAGCGACGTTGAGATTAATCTTTCGAAAGTAAGTGTGACGAATGATTTAAAATCTGCGATACAAAATTCCGACATCATTATTTTGGCAGTTCCTTCGGCATTCGTTAAGCCTGCGTTAGAGAAAATTACTCCCGCCGATTTTGCAGGCAAATCTGTCTTCTCGGCAATCAAGGGAATTATTCCTGATGAACTCCTGATCATAGGCGATTTTTTGAGACATAGCTTTAATATTCCGCTCGAAAAAATCGGTGTCA
>CAZAON010000155.1:0-19603 GCA_964486655.1 uncultured Flavobacteriales bacterium | reverse complement strand
TACAAAGTCATGCATCAAATACGAAGCAGCTCCGGATACAGTTATTATTAAATTGATATTTGCATAAGGATAATTAACCGGATTAGAAGAATAAGATAATGAGACTCCATTGCAATTTCCACTAATACAAGTTGAAGAAAGAAAAACCTGTTGATTAAATCCGCCGGAAGGAGTTATTGTCAACGCTAATTGTTGAACCTGATTAGGACTCATGCTTACAGAATTTTGACTAACTGTAAGCTGAAAACTCTGTGCCGAAACGAAAATACTTGTAAAAATTAAAATGCTTGTACAGAATCCTTTCATTTGAAATTATTTTTGGTTAATAATTGAAGTACTTGAGTAATATATTAAAAATAGTAATGTGTTATAACCTGTTTTTGGGGAAGCTGTTAATTTATACCATTCACATTTTAAAATAAGGAGAGTGCCGATTCTTATCTGCAGGTTTAATCCGCCTCGCGGATCTCATCGTGTTTGAATAAATTCGATTCCTCTCAGTGCAGATAATTTGTTATTGAGAACCACCTATTATAACCACCCAACCACTTTTGCAACACCTAGTTTTAAACATATTTTGTTCATAAGCCCTGAAGCTCTTTAACAGCAAGGAGTTGGAAGGTTAATAGCGAATTGTAAACAATATCCGGTGCATAATTGTCGAAAAATAATCCGGCTTCCCCTTGCATAACAGTTTTAAAAAAAGAATTTTTGACAACCGTTTAGGAACATTCCAAAGACGGCTTTCAAGATTAATTTAAAGGGAAACGAAAAATTTCTCTTCACGGCAAAGGCTCAAAACCTTGTTTTTGGAGAGACGGGAAATCGTCACCCCTATTCAGAACGAAAAAAGCAACATTTATATATGAAGAAGGAAATCCTTTTAGAAGAAAACAAAGACAGATTCGTACTGTTTCCGATTAAATACCCAAAGATCTGGGAAATGTATAAGAAGGCGGAACAGAGCTTTTGGACGGCAGAAGAGATTGATCTTCATGCAGATTTGAAGGACTGGGAAAGACTAAGCAATGATGAAAGGCACTTTGTAAAGCATGTTCTGGCATTCTTTGCCGCAAGTGACGGTATTGTAAATGAGAACCTTGCAATCAACTTCATGAATGAGGTTCAGTTACCGGAGGCCCGTTGCTTCTATGGTTTCCAGATTATGATGGAAAACATTCATTCAGAGATGTATTCGCTGCTGATCGACACTTATATTAAAGACAGCGCCGAAAAAAATTACCTGTTCAAAGCGATGGAAACGGTTCCATGCGTGAAAAAGAAGGCAGAATGGGCACTTCGCTGGATCGGCAATGGTTCATTTGCGGAAAGACTGATCGCCTTCGCAGCTGTGGAAGGAATTTTCTTCAGCGGTTCTTTCTGCTCGATCTTCTGGTTGAAGAAACGCGGATTAATGCCCGGATTAAGCACTTCGAATGAATTCATCTCACGTGACGAAGGAATGCATTGCGATTTTGCCTGCCTGTTATATGGTATGCTCGAAAACAAGCTTCCCAATGAGCAGGTAACTAAAATCATCAAAGATGCTGTCGCTTACGAACATGAGTTCGTTACCGATGCCCTTCCGGTGTCATTGATCGGAATGAATGCGAAAATGATGTGCCAGTACATTGAATTTGTAGCTGATCGTCTGCTTGTTTCATTGGGATGCGAAAAGGTTTACAACAGCACCAATCCGTTCGATTTCATGGAAATGATTTCTCTCCAGGGAAAAACAAATTTCTTCGAGAAGAGAGTGAGCGAGTATAAGAAAGCTTCTGTTGGACAGCAGCAGATAGATAATGTATTCAAACTAGACGAAGACTTCTAGGTTTCGGGTTTCGGGTTTCGGGTTGCAACAACCCGAAACTCGAAACTGATAGCAAAAGCATAACTATTAATTTTTTCACCACACACTAAAGAGAAGGGACCCCATGTACGTCATCAAAAGAGACGGCCGAAAAGAGCCGGTAAAATTCGACAAAGTAACTGCAAGAATTCAGAAGCTTGCTTACGGTTTGTCTGAACATGTTGACACATTTACTGTTGCGCAAAAGGTTATCGAGGGAATTTTTGACGGAGTAACAACTTCTCAATTAGATAATCTTGCCGCTGAGATTGCGGCGTCGATGACTACCCGTCATCCTGATTTCGCAATACTGGCTGCACGTATTGCCGTAAGTAACCTTCATAAGAACACGAAAAAATCTTTCAGCGCTACGATGAAAGATTTATACGAATACATCGATCCGCATACGGGCAAGAAAGCTCCGTTGCTGGCCGACGATGTGTTTGAAATGATCTGGAAAAACCGTGATCTCCTCGATTCAACTATTATTTACGATCGTGATTTCGGTTATGATTACTTCGGTTTCAAAACGCTTGAGAAGTCGTACCTGTTGAAACTCAATGGCGCAGTTGCCGAGAGACCGCAGCATATGATCATGCGTGTGGCTGTCGGTATTCATAAAGACAATCTTGAATCAGCCATCGAGACATACAACCTGATGAGCGAGCGCTGGTTTACACATGCAACACCAACGTTATTCAATGCCGGAAGTCCGAAGCCACAGTTAAGCTCTTGCTTCCTTCTTCAAATGCAGGATGACAGTATTGATGGTATCTACAATACATTAAAAAACTGCGCGAAGATTTCTCAGTCGGCGGGCGGAATCGGTTTAAGCATTCACAACATTCGTGCAACCGGTTCATACATACGCGGAACAAATGGAACATCGAACGGAATCGTTCCGATGCTGCGTGTGTTCAACGATACGGCTCGATACGTTGACCAGGGCGGAGGAAAGAGAAAAGGATCGTTCGCGATTTATCTCGAACCATGGCATGCCGATATTTTCGATTTACTCGAATTGAAGAAGAATCATGGAAAAGAGGAACTCCGTGCGCGTGATTTGTTTTATGCACTGTGGATTTCCGATTTATTCATGGAGAGAGTGGAGCAGGACGGCGACTGGAGTTTGTTTTGTCCGAACGAAGCACCCGGACTAAGCGATTGTTACGGCGATAAATTCCGCGAGCTCTATACTAAATACGAAAAAGAAGGCCGTCAGCGCAAGACTATCAAAGCACAGGAGCTTTGGTTCGCCATCATGGAATCGCAGATCGAAACGGGAACTCCTTACATGTTATACAAAGACGCATGTAATGAGAAGAGCAATCAGAAAAATCTGGGTACGATTAAGAGTTCGAATCTCTGTACGGAGATCGTTGAATACACGGCGCCTGATGAGATCGCGGTTTGCAACCTTGCATCAATCGCATTGCCGCGTTTCGTTATCAACGGTAAATTCGATCACCAGCGATTATTCGAGATCACCTATGTCGTTACAAAAAACCTGAACAAGGTTATCGATATCAATTATTATCCGGTCGAAGAAGCGCGTAAAAGCAACATGCGTCACCGTCCGATCGGTATCGGCGTACAGGGATTAGCCGATGCATTTATTTTGCTTCGCATGCCGTTCGACAGCGAAGAGGCGAAAGAACTGAATAAGGAAATTCACGAGACAATCTACTACGCTGCGATGACAGCGTCGAAAGACCTTGCGAAAGTGGATGGAACTTATGAGACATACGAAGGTTCGCCTGTTTCTCAGGGAATTTTCCAGTATGACATGTGGAATGTTACTCCGTCTTCTCGCTGGGAGTGGGATGTTTTGAAAGAAGAAGTGAAAAAATACGGAGTGCGTAACTCATTGTTGCTGGCGCCAATGCCGACTGCAAGTACTTCACAGATTTTAGGTAACAACGAATGTTTCGAACCATATACTTCGAACATCTATACACGTCGTGTACTAAGCGGAGAATTCCCGATCGTTAATAAGCACTTACTAAAAGATCTTGTAAAGCTCGGACTGTGGAATGAGTCGATGAAAAATAAAATCATCGCCGCAAATGGTTCGGTACAAAACATCGAAGAGATTCCGCAGGATCTGAAGGATATTTATAAAACAGTCTGGGAGATAAAGCAGCGTACCATCATTGACATGGCAGCCGATCGCGGCGCATACATTTGCCAGAGTCAGTCGTTGAACCTGTTTATCCAGGATGCGAATTTCGCCAAACTTACATCGATGCATTTCTATGCATGGAAGAAAGGACTGAAAACCGGAATGTACTATCTCCGCACCAAGTCAGCCGCCGATGCGATTAAGTTTACGGTAGATCAGAGTTACCTGAAACAAGCACAGGAAACTGCAGCGATTAATTCGGGTACATTAAATGTAATTTCAAAAGAAGAAGCTTTCGAACAAATGGCATGCTCTCTTGATGATCCGGAGTCATGTGAAGCGTGCGGTAGCTAATTTATTGAAGATTGAGATTGAGGGTCAAAGTGAAAGTGATAGCAGATCCTGATTAGAAATATAGAAGAAATGCTTTACCAAAGTTAAAGCCCTCTTGCTTAATTGTAAGGGGGTTTTTTATTTTCTTACACTTACACTTTGACTTACACAACACTTAATCCCCACACTCACTCCCACTTCCCCAAATTTCGTCTTATACACCCCTTTCATTAAACTTCACTTGCGAGATATTTAAGTTTCTGCGATTCAAGGACTGGCACAATTTGTAAGAATAATGTTTACTATTATAAACATTTATAGTATATTTGTCTATAATAGTAAACATTATGGAAAAACGGAAAATTTCAATAATGCCCTCTACCGGCAGAATTCTCAGGGAATTTGGAGAGAATATCCGCCTGGCCAGACTTAGGAGAAAGCTAAGTACAGAGCAAATAGCGGAACGTGCCAATATCAGTCGCTCAACTTTATGGTATGTTGAGAATGGTTCACCTCGTGTAGCCATGGGAATTTACGCTCAGGTATTGTTTGTGCTTGGACTTGAAAAGGATTTATTGAAGGTTGGCGCTGATGATGCATTAGGAAGAAAATTACAGGACGCTGAACTAACTGTGAAGGAAAGAGCACCAAAACGGCAGTAAAAAATGAAGGATAGAAAGAACATATTGGTATATGCTCATTGGGCAGGTATGAAAGAACCAGTCATGCTGGGAATTCTCGTTGCAACATCAGTCAGGGGAAAGGAATCATTCTCCTTTGAATATAAAAAGGAGTGGCTGCAATCAGGATTCAATCACATGATCGATCCTGATCTGCAATTTTATTCGGGGCGTTTTTTTCCAAAGGATGAAAAGCAAAACTTTGGTGTCTTCCTCGATTCCTGTCCTGATCGCTGGGGAAGGGTTCTTATGGACAGACGAGAAGCCGCATTAGCTAAAATCGAAAAAAGGGCACCGAAAGAAATGCTTGAGTCAGATTATCTTCTTGGTGTATTTGATTTGCATCGTATGGGAGCACTCCGTTTTAAGTTCAATGAAGAGGGGGAATTTCTGAACACCGACAAAACAATGTCAGTTCCACCCTGGACATCATTGCGTGAATTGGAACAGGCTTGTAAGATGTTTGAAGAAGATACATTAAAAGGGAAGGAACAACTCAAATGGATCAATCTGCTTTTAGCTCCCGGAGCTTCATTGGGAGGCGCAAGACCGAAAGCAAGTGTAGTGGATCCATCAGATAATTTATGGATAGCAAAATTTCCGAGTGTAAAAGATGAGAAGGATACAGGGGCGTGGGAATATGTAGCTTATATTCTTGCGAAAAAATGCGGGATTAATATTGCAGAGGGAGAAATAGGAAAATTTAGTAATAAAAACCATACGTTTCTTACCAAACGATTCGACAGAAATAAGAAGGGACAAAGAATTCACTTTGCATCGGCGATGACCATGTTGGGACAGGTTGATGGCGCTGATTATAAAAGTGGTGCGAGCTATATGGAAATCGCAGAATTTCTTATAAGGAATGGCGCTGATACGGATAATGATCTCGTAGAACTTTGGAGACGAATTGTTTTTAATATTTCAATCAGAAATACAGACGATCACCTGAGAAATCACGGGTTCATTTTAACCGAAAAAGGATGGAAGCTTTCTCCTGCATTTGATATAAATCCAAATGAATTCGGAGCAGGCCTCAGTTTGAATATATCTGAAACAGATAATGCACTTGATATTGATTTGGCAATTAGTGTAGCCGAGTATTTTCGAGTATCAAAGGCGAAGGGCAACAAAATAATTAAGCAGATAAAGGAAGCAATTTCTGAATGGAAGAAGGTTGCAAAAAATGTCGGAATTTCCGGATCTGAGCAGGACAGGATGAGTATTGCCTTTTCTTAAAATTTAACACTCGCCAGGCGAAGTTAAGCGCTACTTAAGAGCATCACATCAAAAAGAGATTGCCTCTCCGCGCAGCTTAGTCCGAACCGGAATTTCAGCTATTTCGACTCAAAAGCAACCAACGGCTAACCGAAAATCGCCAATTACTCAATTTGACTACTGCAGGGAACGGGTCTGACGTATGTTTGAATCATAATTACAAACGAAAACAAACACAAAAAAAATATAGCCATGAAAACTTCTCAAACCCTCCGCAAACTTCGTCAACTCGGTCTTATGATGCCGGCTTTACTAATGCTTCTTACCGGTTGCGAAAAAGAAGAACTTTTACAGACAAGTTCTTATACTGCCAACGAACAAGCAAAGAGTATCATGCAAGGTGGCCAGCTTACAGACGGTGATCAGGCTAAGAGCAGCAGACAGGGCGGTCAGATAATGCCGGGTGATCAAAATAAAAGTATCATGCAGGGTGGTCAGCTTACAGATGGTGATCAAGCAAAGAGTAGCAGACCAGGCGGTCAGATACTTCCAGGCGATCAAACAAAAAGCAGCAGACCAGGCGGTCAACTGCAAAATGGAGATCAGTCAAAAAATTTTCAGAGTGAATTACAAAACAAAGCACTTCACAACTAATAATTTTCAGACTACACTTTAGCGATCCATTTTCAAAGAGAGTTAATATAAGTTCAAAAGGCAGAACCTGACCGTTCTGTCTTTTATTTTTATAAGCAACATGAACTTTGTTTTTACACGAATCTCTGTGTTTTAGAAGTAAATTCAAGACAAGTACCATTATGATGAAGTAAAATGCCTACATTACAGAACTTCGATAATGAAGAAGTTTTTTAAGTGGCAGAATTTTAGGTAGTTTATTGGATTGCTATGATGTAAGGACTTGTTCTTCCATTGTATAAACATGTAAAGGAAAGAATGAGCATTATAGATAATGTGTTAAGAGTTCCATCGTATGGATGGACAAACAAAAAAGGGGAATTTTATAAACCTTCAAAAAAAGAGTTGTTCGTTGAATTTTTTTCACGACTGAATATTTTCAAATCAAAAAAGAACTGGCTTGCATTTACGTGTTGGGCCAGCGCATTGGTACTGGTGCCGTTTGTCGTAATGTTTGTCGTGAATTATTTCAGCTTTACAGGCATATTAATGGGATTTCTGTACGGAATGTTTGTGATGGGAACATTTGGAACAATTTGGTATCATCGGTATTCAACGCATAAGGCCTATACGTTCAAGAATAAATTCTGGTTGTTTCTCACTCAGAACCTTGTTCCGAAAGTTATTCCAGAAGAGATCTATGTAATCTCGCACCACGTTCATCATGCGAAGTCAGATATGCCGGGCGATCCTTACAATGCCAACGGAGGATTTTTATATTGCTTTCTGGCAGACGCCAATCACCAGCCGATTGCGACAGATTTGTCCGAAAGCGATTACAACCGTGCTAAGGCGTTTATGAGTCATACCGGAGTTTATTGCAACAGTTATAAGCAATATCAAAAGTGGGGAAGCATTTCAAATCCTTTCGTCACGATAGGAATGCTTCTACTGAATCTTACTTTCTGGTATTTCGCCTTCTATTTTATCGGGGGTAACGAACTTGCCTGTATTCTTTTTGGTGGAGCATGTTTTTGGGCACTTGGAGTACGAACCTTTAATTTCAACGGTCACGGCAGAGGAGAGGACAAGCAACAGGATGGAGTTGACTTTAACAGGTCCGATCGTTCAGTGAATCAGATGTGGCCCGGAATTGTTGCGGGCGAATGGCATAACAATCACCATCTTTTTCCACGCAGTGCACGCGCAGGATTTTTAAAATATCAGATAGATTTCGCCTGGTATTACATTTATATCGTTCACAAGCTGGGCGGAATAACAGAATACTTTGATTCTAAAGATAAATTTTTGTCAGAATATTATAAGCCGTTTAAGGAGAAAAAGGAAAGGGTTGCTAACTGAGTTTTTTAGGTATGAGTTATGAGTTATGAGTTATGAGTTAACTGTTTTAAGCGTTAAAAGATACATCTTGTTTGATTTTTTTTGAAATCTATAACTAAAGTGTTGCGATCAGAGCGAGTACTTCGGCTCTTGTTTTCTTGGTTTTAGTTCCGATACGTTCGAGTAAATCATCTTCAAATCCTTTTTCATACAATACATCAGCTTCAGTCAGCTTTGGAAATCGTGATCTGAGTTTATCAGAAATAGACTCCCAGTGAGCTTCGAGGTTTTCTCTTTTCATAGTTTTTACTTTAGGCTCAAGGTAGTCATTAACTAATGATGCCCGACATTTGAAAAAATCTTTTTAACCCCTTTTACAGCACTACTTGTCGTTTTTTCGATCCGCCTCGCCCAAAATTCGTTACCCTAAAGTTAAACTAAGTTAATTAAAGTTAATTCTGTTGATATATCAACCATATTAGAAACTTTTCATCATATATTTGATTTAAGAATAAACATTTCAAAACCCGTAACCCGAAACCCATAACCCGTAACCCGTAACCCGAAACCCGAAACCCGAAACAAAATCTTCGACACTACAAGAGCAAGCACCCCCAACCCGAAACCCGAAACAGTACCTGCGACACCACCACAACCAGCAGCCCCCTAACCCGAAACCCGAAACCCGAAACAAAATCTTCGACACCCAAAGAACCAGCAACCACCTATGGAAAACCTCAGTTCAATCTTCTTCTACAACCTCGACAAAGCAATTAAAACATACAGGCAGTATGCGCAGTCTGTTCTAAAGGATAGCGGTTTTAACATTACTATAGATCAATGGATGGTGTTAAAAGCCATTGATGACTATGATGATATTTCTCAAAATGAGTTAGCGGAATTGTCATTTAAAGATAAAGCTTCGGTTGCACGGATTATCGAATTACTGGTAAAAAATAATTTCCTGAAAAGTGAAGTTCATCCTGAAAGTAAAAGAAGAAGTCGTTTGACGATTACGAAAAAAGGAAAGGAACTTCTGAAGGACATTAGGCCGATTGTATTAAAGAACAGGAAGCAGGCTCTTAAAGGTATTTCCGATAAGGATATGCTTGTGACAGAAAAGGTATTAAAGACCATTGCGGGCAATTGCAAAAAATAAATATCAAAAGAGGGATGAAAGCATTCGTTAACATATTATTGTTTGTGTCAATGTCGTTATCAGTCACTAAACTAAGAGCTGAACAGGCAAGCGTCACCGGAAAGATAACTGATGAAAGTAATTTACCTGTACCATATGCGACTGTTGTTTTAAAAAATGCGGCAGATTCTGTTATTTATAAGGCTGAAGTTACGAGTGAAACAGGTGAGTTTATTTTTCTGGATGTCAGGCAGGGAAATTATTTTCTTTTGGTTCAATCGGTTGGATATATTACTTTGAAAAGGTCAGGCATAAATGTTCAAGCAGAAAATGTTTCATTAGGCGAAATAAAAATTTCTCCATCATCGAAAGAATTAAAAGCGGTTTCCATTGAAGGGGAGAGGCCGTTTATCGAAAGACAGGCAGATAAAACTGTTGTTAATGTAGAGAACAGCATTATTCACGCCGGCTCTACGGTACTCGAAGTATTTGAGAAAATGCCGGGTGTCATTGTTGATCAGGATGGAAATATCAGGCTCAGGGGAAAGCAGGGTGTGATTATTATGATGGATGGAAAGCCTTCGACTTTAACCGGTCAGGATCTGGTTAATATGTTAAGGGGAATGTCTGCTTCAAATATTCAAAAGATTGAAATCATTACGAATCCTTCTGCTAAATGGGATGCGGCCGGCAATGCAGGAATCATTAATTTAATCATGAAGAAGAACAAGCTGAGCGGATTTAACGGTAATGCGAATTTCACTTACGGCCAGGGTAGATATCCGAAATACAACTCTTCTTTGTCCCTTAACTATAAAAAGGATAAAGTAAATCTGTTTTTTAATTACAGCTATTCAAATCGTAAAGGATTTAATAATCTTATTATCGACAGAAAGTTTTATGAGGATGGTGTGCTGACTGAAAATTTTCTTACCAATAATTATATTCGAATGAATTTCATTTCCCATAATCCCCGACTGGGTCTTGATTATTCCATTTCGGATAAAACAAGTATATCCGTTCTGGCAACAGCTTTTACAAATGACTATGGATCCACGACCGACAATCATACAGACATTGTAGGGCCCGGCAATGAAAAATTAAGCACACTGGATTTTGATCAATCGGCCGATATCAATTCCACGAATTTGGAATTTAATACTCAGTTAAACCATAGATTCGACACATTGGGTCAGAGCCTGGTTGTAAATCTGGATTTTGGAAATTATGACAATAACTCCGATCAGCAATTTACAACACTATATTCAGATGTTATCAATAATTCAAATGCAACGATATTTAATTCAAGCGATCAGATCGGGCTTCTTAACCTGTATTCGGTTAAAGCCGATTATTCAAAGCCTTTCAAATCCGATTTATCACTTGAAGCAGGTATTAAAAGCAGCTATGTTGAATCGGACATGGACATGCGGTTTTACAATTCACTGAATGACGCTTCCTTGTTTGATTCGGCCAGAAGCAGTCACTTTATTTATAGTGAAAATATTAATGCAGCTTATGTTAGTCTGCAAAAGAAAATTAAATCCTGGACTTTTCAGACAGGATTAAGAATGGAACAAACAATTGCAGATGGGGAACAAAAATTAAATAATCAGTCATTCACACGTGACTACCTTCAGTTTTTCCCGACACTTTATATTAATTACGAAGTCGGCAAGCACAGTGTAAATGCCAATCTCGGTCGCCGGATTAACCGCCCTGCTTATGGTCAGATGAATCCTTACCGGAGAATGATTGATTTTACAACATTCAGTGAAGGCAATCCTTACTTAATGCCGGAACTGACTTATGTGAGTGAATTGTCTTACGTTTATGATAATACATATTTCGTCACATTGAATTTCAGTCACACTAACGATAATATTACTGATGTCTTAATCCAGGATGCGCAAACACGTACCACTATTCAGGCTGTTGTCAATTTATATCAGATGAATTATTACAGTGCTGATCTCACCTATGCTAAAAGACTGACCGGAGCCTGGAAAACTAATCTGAATTTCACAGGGTATTATTCAAAATTTACCGGTGTCATAAACAATTATGCTATCAACCAGGGTAAACCATCTTTCTCGGTTAATTCAAACAATAATTTTACTCTATCCGAAAGCCTCACTGCAGAGCTTTCCCTGAGGTTCAATTACCAAAATCTGTATGGTGTAACGATGATGAGAAATGAATTAAATGTTTCCGCCGGATTACAGCAATCTGTATTGAATAAGAGAGGTGTAATTACGATTAATGTCACCGATATTTTTTGGAAATCTTATCCAAGGGGATTTACTGATTTTGGTGATGTTACCGAGGACTGGGTTTCCAAACGAGATACCAGAGTTGTATATTTAGGGTTCACTTACAATTTCGGAAAAGGAAAGGGCGGAAGAATAAGAAGGAATACAGGTGCTGATGAGGAGAAGTCGAGGGTTGGGTAATTCAATTTTGAATTACGAATTATGAAGAAATGTTTAAGTTTTTAATCGGGATTTTAATAAAGTAGTGATTCTTTGTGTTTTCTTGAATCAGGGGCAAAAAAGTATTTCTCGCAATGGCGCAATGGCGCAAAGTTGAAGTGCCTTCTATAAATTTCTTTGTGTGTCTTTGTGTTGTAGTGACTTAGTGGGAAAGAAATATTTCTCGCAAGGGCGCAAAGAGGGGCGGACTAATCCGGAATGTTTGAACTAAGCTAATATTCCCTTTTTTAAATATTTATTTCTCTGCGAATACTCAGCGTTCTCCGCGGTTAATTGAAAGAATTTCTTGCAATGGCGCAATGGCCCAAAGGGGAAATGCCTTCGAGGCAAAAAGAAAGCGGGTAAGATAACATTGCCTACCCGCTTTTGAAAACAAGGATATTAACTATAACTATTAATTTTTTATGAATCGATTTGAACCTGATTTTCCGTCACTGAATGTATAGCGAATACTATAAATTCCGGGAGTCAGATTATTAATTTCGAGGTTTTGATAATTACTATTGTAAGAGAAAACTTTTTTTCCGGATACATCAAATCCTTCGACTGATATTATATTTTTAGCTGAAAGAATTTGTAAAAAATCAGAAGCCGGATTAGGATAAATAACCACACCATCTTTTTCGCTGAAAGTGTTTTCATTAATTGCAGTTGTCGCTGCAGCATATTCCCAAACATCATTTCTTGTTACAATACTTCCAGTATATCCGCCACCGACGAATGCCGAGGAACCTGCAGTGGCTGACCATTCACCCGCTATTGCATTACCGTTAAATACAGGAAGAAGAGTCCAGGAATCTAAAGTTGCATCGTATTTATAGAACTGATTGGATAAACCAACCGGATTCAGATTTACTCCGCCAACGACATACATTGTTGAATTGAGAACAAATGAAGCTGCATCGGTTGTAAAATTAGTTGGGAAATCGGCTTTTGCTGACCATGTGTTAGTTGTTGGATCATATTCCCACAGACTCTTATGATTTACTGTTTGATCCACATTGCAACCAAGTCCGACATAAGCTTTACCGTTTATTACCTGTGCAATTGCCATGTTTTTACCCTGATCAGGCAAATTTGCTTTTGTTGTCCAGCTATTTGTTCCCGGATTATATTCCCACAGATCGGTAAATGCAATATTGTTGGTTGAATTTGCTCCGAAAACCCAACCGTTTCCGCCACCGATATATGCTTTGTTATTTATTACAAAGGAATAAGATTCCGCTCTTTGATTTTCATGCTGAGCCTGAGATGCCGGTAATCCTGTTCTTTGCGTCCATTGTGAGGTTAACGGATCAAATTGCCACATGTCATCGAGGTGGCCATTGTCATTACCTCCTGTAGCGATGTATCCCGTGTTTCCAAGAACAAATCCTACAGCTCCATAGCGCTCAGGTCCCGGGAAGTTTGGTTTTTGAGTCCATGTATTTGTCGAAATGCTATATTCCCAGAAATCATTCAGAATTAACGATGAATTTGTAATGCCTCCTACGACATAAATCTTGTCATCTATTGCAAAAGTGGTCGCCTTAGCCCTGGCCACTCCGGGGAAATTTGCTCTTGTCGTCCATTGCCCAAAGGCCGAAACCGAAAAGAACAATAATAAGAATAATGCAGGTAATTTAATTTTCATTGTGTGTGATTTTATTTAGTTTTCAAGGCCGAAATTAGGTGTATAGGAATATTAAGAGATAAAAATATAACTGAACAGGTAAAGAAGTAGACTGAATTGGCAAAAAGTGTGATTAATTACTTTTTATAATAAGAATGATATTGTAAAAAGAGAGTTCTGTATAGATACAATTTAAATTATTTATAAAAAAAATGACTGCAGAATAACATTGAAATTAGAAAATCTTGCAGCCCCCAACCCGAAACCCGCAACCCGTAACCCCCAACCCGTAACCCGAAACCCCCACCCCATGACTCACCCCTGGCATCAAGTCTCACCCGGTACAAATCTCCCTGAATACGTCAACGGAATTATAGAAATTCCTAAAGGAAGCAGGGGGAAATATGAAATTGATAAAGAAAGCGGACTTATAAAACTTGACCGTGTTTTATATTCATCAATGTATTATCCGGCTAATTATGGGTTTATTCCGCAGACATTGGGTGAAGACAAAGATCCGCTCGACATTCTGGTCTTATCACAGATCGAGGTTGTTCCGCTTTGCATTGTAGCTTCAAGGGTAATTGGAGTGATGCGAATGGTTGATGGCGGATTCGCGGATGATAAAATTATTACTGTTTGCAGCAGTGATCCCACAGTTAATCACATTAACAGTATCGAAGAATTACCACCTCATACAATTGTAGAACTGAGAAATTTTTTCGAACAGTATACAAAACTGGAAAACAAAACAGTTGTGGTGCAGGATTTTTTGGGAAAGGAAACAGCTTACAGGATTATTCTTGAGAGCATGGAAGCGTATAAGAAGAAATTTAAATAGAACTTGAATTGACGTTCCGCTTCAAATATTTGGGCTAAAACCTTTGTATTGTGATTCGAAAACCCGACCTAATTGTCTTACAATTACCTACATTTTTCCCAATTTGAATTTAGAATCATAGCCCTATTGATATTAATCATATGAATCAACATATAATTATTTAAAATTGCCATCAAATTTTAATAGCAATGAATGTTAAGCGGCATTTAAAGAAGAAAAAATTAATCATGTTTTTAACTAATAGCAAGGAATTAAAATTATTTCTGGTATTATTTATTTCTGCTAATGCTTATTCACAAACTAAAAATGACCCCGAGTCAAAATGGGCTGTTTCAACAAGCATAATTTTATCCGGCTCATCAGATTTGTCTGACCCATCCGGATATAAAGTTTATGGTGCTTTGTCCATAGAGCCATCTGTGGAGAGGAAATTGGTAAAATCACTTTATCTTTCTTTTAAATTCCGCACCGAATCGCATGAGATAGACTATCAGATGGATGAAAATTCAGTCGAGATTCCACTGGGATCTGTAGAATTGATACCGCTAAACCTCTTATTGAAATATTCAATCCCTCTCAAAGGGATTCGTCCTTATGCGGCAGCAGGAGGAAATGCAACGTTTTGCTGGGAAAAAAGCGGAATACTGAATTCGACGGATTTATCAACCAGTCTTGGAGCAGCTCTTGCATTTGGAGTTGATGTAGATTTAAGTTCGTTGTTAATTTATAATTTCAATTTTGGATGGAATTCAATGCGAACAGATATCACAAATGATGGTGTTACAATTGCGAAGTTGACAATGGATCCGGTACTGATCGGCATGGGGATAGGTTTTAAGTTTTAAAAGATTAATCAAATAGATAAATCCGCTTTTCGATGCAAAAGGCTGTTTATATTTTTCTATTGGTAATATTATCACTTGCTTTACACGCAATTGAACTTGATTCAACCTCGGTAAATAAAGGAATTCATTCTGTTTCTTTTTCCGGTGGAATTAATCAAATGAAAGAAGAGCTGCTTCATCCAAAGGTTCATACCGGTACAATTTTTCAATTAGGATATGGCTTCGAAAAGCGAATGAAACTTTATCATACATTTAATTTCAATTTAAGATATAGTCGTTTAAAGACAAAACTGGAGGACCTTTCCAAAAGTGTAAATCTTCAGATTAATACAAATTATTCATTCAGATATTCTCTGTATTCAAGGAAAAATTTCGAATACTTTCTCGGACCTGAATTTCAAATTTGTTACAATGCCAGCTTCCTGCCAAACTGGGATGACAGTCATTTGTATTGGGCAAGTTATTATTCAATAGCGGCAGGGAATACTCTTTTTTGGGATCTTAATAATGGCAACCAATGTATTTTAACATTTTCGTTTCCGCTATTTTCTGTTTTCAGCAGACCGGAAACCGAAAGGTTATATAAAATTGATGATACTGACTTCAGCGGAATTGTGAATAATCTGAACAGTAATCTTACAGCTGCTCACCTGGTTAACGTCTTTTATCTGCGTCTCAATACTGAGTACCGGTTTGGGATATTCAAGAATAAGCATGAAGCGTTTACATATTCATTTGAATGGAGTGATGTAAAAAGGAATGATAGTAAAGCGTTTTATCAAATAATTAATCAGATTGGAATAAAGATCTACTTATGAAAGTTTTAAAATTATTTCATATTTCTATTCTTCTGATATTATCATCATGTTTGAAAGATGAAAATTTCAAGAAATCATATACCGGATTTGATCCTGTAAATCTGAATGATGATTGGTCAATTTCTTCACCGGAAAACGAAAATATTGACCGGAAATTTCTGGATGAGGCATTTCAACTCATATACAAAGACAACAGGTTTACTATGGCAAGAAGTCTGCTTGTTATTAGGAATGGAAAACTAGTTGCCGAAGCCTATCCACATGAAGACGAAGATATAAGCAGGATAGCGAATATCCAGTCGATGACAAAATCCTTTACTTTAATACTTACGGGAATTGCAATAGAGCGGAATTTAATTGATTCGGTAAACCAATTACTCTATAGCATATACCCTGAACATTTTAATGATAATCCGGAAAAGAAGGATATTACATTCAGGCATTGTCTGACAATGACTACGGGATTGGATTTCGATAACGGAGATGATACACAAACATTGTATCAGACTGAGAATAGTTCAGTCGAATTTGTGCTTAGCCGTGAAAGAGAATATGATCCGGGAATTGTTTTTCATTATCACGATGGCGCACCGCAATTGGTATCCGCTGCAATTCAGAAAAAATACGGAAAACCATTTTCGGAATTTGCGAATGAATTTTTATTTCAGCCACTTGGTATTACTGATTGGAAATGGGAAGCGGCTAAGGATGGAAATACTTTTGGAGCCTTCAGCTTGTTTTTAAAGCCAAGAGATCTTGCTAAGTTCGGGCAGTTATTGATTCAAAATGGCAAGTGGAATAACGTTCAGGTGGTCGACAGTTCATGGATTGCAGATGCTACTCAACCTTTGGTAAATTCAGGGCAGGGTGGCGGTCCGTATGGATATTATTTCTGGATATATCCTGCATATAATGCATTTGTATGCGACGGACATGGAGGGCAGAGAATTATGGTTTTCCCGGATAAGAATTTAGTAATTGTTTATACGGCCTGGGGTTATACAAGCGGCGAGTTTTTCGATACATTTAATGAAGTGGCGGATTTGATTTTCAACGGCTGTAAATAGTAAACATAAACTACAGAATTTCTTTTGAATTTATTCGTTTCTTTAAATTCTAATACATTTCATGAAATTATTGGTTGTAGAAGATGAATTGGACATGCTCAAGTCCATTCAATCGTATCTCGAATCAGAGAATTTTATCTGTGACGTTGCTCAGGATTATTTGGAAGGGAGTGATAAAATAGCTTCTTACCGTTATGATTGCGTTATTATAGATATAACTTTACCAAGCGGAAGCGGACTGGATCTTGTTCATGAATTAAAGCAGTCTTACCCGGAAACAGGAATTATAATTATTTCTGCAAAGAATTCAATTGACGATAAGATCAAAGGACTGGAACAGGGATCTGACGATTATATCACTAAACCATTTCATTTGTCTGAGCTTAATGCAAGAGTTAAAGCACTTATCCGGAGGAGAAATTTTAGCGGATCCGATCTCTTACAATGTAATGAGGACATACTGATAGATCTTCAGTTGTATAAAGTCTTTGTGCAAAAGCAGGAAGTACTGTTGACGCAAAAGGAGTTTCAATTGCTGGTTTATCTGGTATCAGGGAAAAATAAGGTTTTTACAAAAGAAGCCATTGCCGAACATCTGTGGGGAAGCAATATGGATCAGGCAGATTCATTCGCATTCATTTATACCCATATTAAAAACTTACGGCGGAAATTGATGGAAGCAGGAAGCTCGGATCCCATAAGAACTGTATATGGACTTGGTTATAAATTCAATGCAACATGAGATTGCTTTCCAGAATAATGATATATTATGTATTAATCTCGCTCATTGTTTTTACAGTGGGAGGTTATGCATTTTATGTGGCTTTTAGAAAGGAAGTTTACGAGGAACTCGATGAACAAATGAGAGATGAGAAAAAGCACATTGAAAGGCAGCTTTCTTCCAGTGATTCCATACCTTTGTTTACTGCATTTAATTTCCGTGTGTCGTTTGAACCATTTTCAGGTTCTATCGACAAGAAATATATTGAAAGAAAAGATACAATTATTTTTAGTCCCTACGAGGGAAATTTGCCATTCCGGCAATGGCGTTTTTATACAAAGAGTAAATCGCAGCAGTATCAGGTAACCATTCAGAATTCTCTAATAGACATTGAAGATCTTTCAGATGAAATATTAATGTATCTTGTATATGGTTTTGTTTCGTTTCTGATTGCATCGCTTGCAGTAAACTATCTTATCTTGAGGAGAGTGTTAAAGCCATTCTATGATACGGTGAACAAGATGAGGAATTATGGATTAAAAAATGCAGCAATCTTAGAATTCAATTCAAGCCGAACGAGTGAATTTCAGGAATTGAATGAAGTATTGTCGAAGATGACAAAGCGCATTCATGATGACTATGTTAACATCAAGGAATACACCGAAAACGCATCGCATGAAATTCAGACTCCACTGGCTATAATCAGTTCGAAGATTGAATTGTTGATGCAGAATGACAAGCTGGATGAATCACAGGCAGAGTTACTGGAGAGTGCTATTGAAGCAACCAACAGACTTTACAGATTAAATCAATCGCTTATTATCCTTTCCAGAATCGAAAACAGGGAATTTGATAATGGTTCTGAAATTGATTTGTCAGACATGCTTGTAAGCCTTACAAGTAAACTTAAGGAACAATTTGACCTTAAAGGCATTTCGATAAATGTTTTAAAAGTAAAGCCATTCGTTGTTTTGATTCATCCCACACTGGCTGAAATTCTCCTGCAGAACCTGCTTTCCAACGCAATGCGATATACTCCTGAACATGGTGTATTGACAATTGAATCAGACGCCAATTTTATTCGAATAAAAAATACAGGATCGCCTCTTCCGTTTCCACCTGATAAAATATTTCAGCGTTTTGTTCGATCAGGGACTAACAGCCGTTCCCTTGGAATAGGATTATCCCTCGTTAAAAAAATTACCGAAATTTTCATGCTTCAAATTGAATATCACTATTCAAAGGAAGACACCGCTCATGTCATTACTTTGAGGAAGTAAACTACAAATTTACTTCAGATTTGGCCTGTACTTTTGTATCATCATCTATACAAAGTACGAAAAAATGAGAAATCAGGCCCTTATAACAGCGTTATTACTTTCAATTTTCTTCTTTTTGTCATTCCGTACAATAAAGAATGAAGTCACCCCGCCTTCACTTGTCCTCACTAAGTTAATGAAGTTGTATCCTGATGCTACGGCTATAGAATGGGAGATCGAACGTGGAAAGTATGAAGCTGAGTTTACAGTTAACGGCTTTGATATTGAGATTACCATGGATCCAATAGGTAATGTAGACGGGATCGAAGAGGAAATGCTTTATTCTGATTTTCCTGATAAAATCAAAACTGTCTTCGAGAAGGATAGAACAGGTTACAAGATTACTAAAGCAATCAGATTTACTGCCAACAATAAAACAGAATACAGCCTTATTGCTTTATACACTGGCAAACGGGAGCATTATGTTTTTGCTGAAGACGGAGCTGTTCTAAGGCATAAAGTGATGGCGAAGGACAGAGTCCCGGGGTCAGCTCACGGATCAACAGGTAATATCGGAAATGGAATGAGATGGGAGCTTCCTGTTATTCTTACTGAAATATCAGGCATTGCTTTG
>CAZAON010000154.1:0-1679 GCA_964486655.1 uncultured Flavobacteriales bacterium | reverse complement strand
TGGTATTTTTAATCAAATAGATTTCCTTTCCAAATATGTCATAAACAAAAACATCTCTCTTCTCTGCAGAAGTCGTTGAAAAATGAACTTCTCCGTTTGAAGGGTTGGGATAAACAGAAAACACAAATTCTCCAAAGTTGTTCGATGCAACACCATCAACAATACAGCCGGGAAGGCTATCAGGCGGGGAATCTGTTGTGTCGTGCACAAGCGCAAGGTATTGGTTGATAATAATCGAGGAATCGATCACAATAATATTGCTATCGGTTGGAAGTAAGTTGCCTACTTGAATTGGATCAGAGTATTCGGCACACCCGACTGATCCAACAGAATCTGTTTTTAATAAGTAGTACCCTACCTGAATGGGGGAACGGTAAAATCCGCCAACTACAAAGTAACCGCTATCCTGGGTTTGTATCAGGTCAATCCCTGTATCAGAAAAAAAACTGTCTCCATGTCTTCGTTCCCATTGCAAATTTCCTAAACTATCTATCTTCAGTAAGACTATATCAGAATTGCTTTGGTACTCCAGTGTTGTAACTAAAACAAATCCACTGTCATGAGTCTGTTTGATCTTTATTGGCAAAAAATTCCAGCCATGAGTAATGCCGAACATTGCCATTCGATAAGTTGAATCTCCATACGTTTTTGTCCAGAGTACATTGCCAGTTGAATCCATCTCCATAATGTATAAAAGAGGCACAGGAGTTTGATATGTAATATCTGTGCTTCCTGTAAGAATTAAATTTCCATTTGGTTTTTCTATCAAGTCAATAATAACTCCGTCAGGTCTAAAATAAGACTTCGTCCAAACAACTGAACATAATGAATCATATTTACAAATTAAAAAACCCTTATGTCTGTGAGAATTAATTCCCATAATATATTTTCCATCATTTGTCTGTTTTATCAACCTAACCATACCAGGATAATTGTAAATCTTAGATAAAATTAAATTACCAGAAGAATCAACCTTTACGATGAAAGGATAGTCTTCTCCTGCATAAGTAGTTGTCCACGCGAGCATAAATTGCTGATTAGGCATCTGAATTAGGCCGCTACCTGGAGCCGCTCTAAAATCATATTTTTGCTTCCAAATTATATTGTAAAGACTGTCTATTTTATACAGATTCCTTATTACTACTACACCTTGACCCTCATAATCAGAAATTAATGCCCCACCATCTTTTGTAAACTGCATATTTTGATGAGTTCCCGAACTTGCCGAACCATAATAATTTCTATATATTAATTCGCCATCATTAGAAACTTCATAAACGGAAACCCATCCCCTGGCAGAATGGCTTAGACCAAGAAATACATAACTGCTATTTGATGAATCATACTTAATGTCGGTAATTGCCTGACTTGTAATAGGTAGGTCATTGTTATAATCTGAATAAAATTTTTCCCACGAACTTTGTGCATTAACATCTCCAATAAAGAAAATTAAAGACACTATTAAAATTTTATGAAATATTTTTTTCACTTTTAATAACTAAAGAATAACTATTTTCTTATTTATAAATGATTCGCCAGAGGATGTCTATTTCTTAGTTGAAATTTTTCGAAGTGGTTTCTTATTGAGTTGATTTTTGATTGCTTCCTGTAGTTTATTAATGTGTTTAAAGTTATGGATTTTTTTAAAATTGGGTTCAATTTCCAACAATGCTGCTGCT
>CAZAON010000153.1:0-1539 GCA_964486655.1 uncultured Flavobacteriales bacterium | reverse complement strand
AACTGTATCAACAAAAGTAGTTGAGCTTGAAGACCAACGTAACCAGGAAATTGTGAATATGACTTTTGACCTTATAGTAAACACAGGCAAAAAAACCGTTTGGCGTTACCTTGACCCTGCTTTTGATTATGATGTAATGGTACTTGGCGACAGGCGTGTTGAAAAACTGAAAATTACCGTCTATAAAAAGAATGCAAAATCAAACGAGTGGGAGTTTGTAGATGAATATACAGATGATAAACCTGTCATTAGAATAGATCCGCAGGATTTTGAGCAGTATGAATTCACTGTTACCGTTGATAAATTCAAAACCGGAAATACAACGGGACACTTTGCATTGCTGCTTTATCACCAGAATCCCGAAAGAGGAAAATAAAATTTAAACTTAGAATCACAAATAAAAATATCCGGCTTAAGACCGGATATTTTTATTTTACACCACTCTATTTCCCAATCCGCCGAGGCGAACCAGTTTGGAAAATAATTAGTGAACTTACTGTTTAGTAACCTTTACGCTTCTTAATCTTACATATCTGGGGAAAGTGGGCAGATAATTATTCAGCTGCACTGTGAAGGCGAAGTATGTACTCCCCGAAGCAAAACTTAAATTTGTTGAAAAGGGCTCATCCCTGGGAAAGTATATATCTGCAATGTATGGAACTACGGGGGTTGCATTCGTATAAAATCCAAACTTGCCGTAAGCGCTTGGGGTATCCACGTTTGATTGCAGCGTAAACTCAACCTTCACGCTGCCTGTTTCTGATGTTGAGTATGCTGCAGAATCCTTTGCAAATCCTGTTGTACTTAGCCATACACTAATCGAATCGGCTGAATACAATACTGTACCGGCTGGTGTACCCGGGTTATTTGTTGTTGTATCTTCCCCGCAGGAGCTTATAAATGCAACAAATGAAACCAGTAATAAAAATAGTATATATTTCATATAAATAAAATTATTTAATAATAAATTATAGCACAAATTTAGCTTGAAATACCTTCACAAACACTGACCTAAACAGTGATTTATTGTAATAATCTTATTGCATTTCAAGATAGCAATTCTGATTGGTATATTATGCATTAAAAATAATATTTTTTGAAGATATTCCTCACACATGGCTATTATTTAAACTCAGATCCCAATGAAATGCGGATCATGAAACCCTATGTACCATTGGGTATACTGTATATATCAGCTTATCTTAAACAAAACGGATATGATGTTACTGTGTATGACTCAACATTTAAGAGCTTTGAAGAACAAAAAACAGTATTACTGAAAGAAAAACCTGAAGTCATAGCAATTTACTGCAATTTAATGACCAAACTCAACGTGCTGCCTCTCGTAAAGTTTATCCGTCAAAGTGATGAATTAAAGAGCAGTAAAATAATCTTAGGCGGACCCGAGCCGCCTTTTCATGCAACCGAATTTCTGAATTACGGAGCTGATATTATTGTTGAAGGCGAAGGCGAAGAAACTATGCTTCAGCTTTGCAGAGAGTTTTCAAATCCCCGGGCAGACCTTAACAAAGTAACCGG
>CAZAON010000152.1:0-2744 GCA_964486655.1 uncultured Flavobacteriales bacterium | reverse complement strand
CTGCCAGTTCTGACCCATTAATAATTTGTGGAATATTTACAGGAACCGCAGATTTAGATCCAACTGCCGGAACGTTAAATCTTACTTCTCCATCAACGGGTGGAAATGGATTTGTAAGTATACTTGATACTAACGGAATGGTTTATCAAGCTTATCAGTTTGATGCAACTTTTTCAAATAGTACTTCACTTGCTCTGGATGCTAATCAAAATATATATATCAGCGGATTCTTTAAAGACACAATTGATTTAGATCCCGGTACCGGAACTCAACTGGCAATTGAAGATAGTACGATTAATAGTTTTGTAACCTGTCTTGACTTGCAGGGAAATTTTGTGTGGGGGAGAACATTTGGTGGTTCCGGACAAATATGGAGTTATTCATCAGCTGTTGACTTGAATTCGAACGTTACGATTTGTGGAAATTTTACAGGCACAGTCGATATGGATCCGGATTCTATTGCAACTAATCTTATTACCTCCTCCGGCTCTGCAGATGCTTTCGCCATTAAACTGGATAACATGGGAAATTATGTATGGGGCGGACAAATTGGAGGAAGTGGTTCTGATTACTGCGCCTCAGTTGCATACAATCAGTCCGGAGAACTTTATTTAACCGGGTACTATTACAATTCTGTCGATCTGGATCCTGGTACTGGAAATTATCCGGCCACTTCGGCAGGTGGAAAAGATATATTCTTAGTTAAAGTATCAGAAACAAATGATTTCGAATGGGCTAAATCAATTGGAGAACAGGGAAACGATTTTGCCAATGCAGTTTCTATTAATCAGGATGGAAACCTGTTTCTGGCTGGGGGATTCAGAAGCAACACACTATTATTTGACACAATTACAGTTACCAATATCGATGTTTCTAACGATGATTTATTTCTTGCAAAATTAAATTCATGCCGGGCATATTATTCACTTTTTCCCGATACCGTACCTCATAACTGGTTCGCTCTCGACCAGTCATCGGGAACTCAGCCACTAACCTATCTATGGAACTGGGGAGATTCCGCTACAAGCACAGGCGCAACTCCGACACATACGTATGCAGCTCCCGGCTATTACAATATTTGCCTGAGTATTACCGATAATTCGGGTTGCACTGATATGTTCTGCGATTCCTCTACTTATATTTTCCGTAGCAGCAAGGACAACAGCATTATCAGCCTAACAGTTGTTCAACAACTCGTATTAAATACTCTTGAAAAAGAGAATATCGTTCATACAACTCTTTTCCCTAATCCTGCCAACAACAAACTCACAATATCACTTCCGGGCTCCGGTTCAAGTAAAACAATTATATCTGATTTGACAGGAAAGGAAATTTATCGGACACAGACATCAGAGAAATCATTCGACATTGATGTAACAGGATTCAGCGCCGGAATTTATTTAGTGCGCATCACTCAGGCTCAGTTTGAGGAAACGGTGAAGATTATTATCAGCAGATAGTTTTTGGATTTTATGAAAAGATTGAAAAATTTGTACAGAAAAAATACTGATTTAATTTACCTTAAATTAAGAAATTAAAGAATTCCATAATTCGTACTTCGTAATTCAAATCGCCGCTTCCCCCAAAAGTATCACCGGATTTTCCATCAACCCCTTAAAAGTCTGTAAAAATTCGGAGCCCGTCACACCGTCTACAACACGATGATCGCAACTTAGTGTTACTTTCATGATATAGCCGGGAACGACTGCATTATTTTTCACTACGGGTTTTTGTAAAAGTCCGCCGATGGCGAGTATGCAGGCGTCGGGCGGATTAATGATCGCTGTAAATTCTTCGATTCCGAATTTGCCGAGGTTTGAAATGGTAAACGTGTTTCCCTCCCACTCTGCCGGCTGCAATTTTTTATCTCTCGCTTTTTGTGAAAGTGTTTTCACCTCCGCATTTATATCGCGTAAAGTTTTTGAATCGGCGAAACGAACGACGGGAACCAGCAATCCCTCATCAACTGCAACCGCTACCCCGATATGCACATGATGATTGTAACGTATGCGGTCACCTAACCACGATGAATTAATTTTCGGATGCCTGCGCAATGCCGCCGCTGCCGCTTTTATCACTAAATCGTTATAAGATATTTTTGCACCTGTCACTGCATTGATGCTCTCGCGTGCCGATACGGCATTGTCCATATCAATTTCCATCGTGAGATAAAAATGCGGAGCGGTGAATTTACTTTCACTCAATCGTTTCGCAATCGTCTTGCGCATCTGCGAGACTGCAACTTCCTCGAAGCTTTCTTCCGTAATCGCATTCATCGCAAGTGAACCTCCAACGGCCATTCCCGGCTTGAACCAGTCAATGTCACGCTTCACAATTCTTCCCTGGTCACCCGAGCCCATCACTTTCGAAAGATCAATTCCTTTTTCTCCCGCAAGTCTCTTCGCAAGCGGAGATGCTTTCAGTCCGCCCGGAATATTTCCCGAAGTCTCAACTGACTTCTTCACCGGCTGTGCGGCTGGCGTCGAAAGCGCAGCAGCCTGTGCGGCAGCTTTTACGGGGGCCGGTGCCGTTTTACTCTCTGCAGGCGCAGGTTTCTTTTCTTCAACAGGCTTCGCTTCCGCCTGTTTGCTTTTCGCCATTTCCTGTTCAAGCAATGCCTTATAATCTTCCCCGGCTTTTCCCAAAATAGCCAGTATGCCATCTACAGGCGCGGCTTTACCCTCTTCCACTCCGCGGTAAAGCAACACACCCTCCTGGTACGATTCAAATTCCATCGTCGCTTT
>CAZAON010000151.1:0-19586 GCA_964486655.1 uncultured Flavobacteriales bacterium | reverse complement strand
CACTGTATCAGATAAAATAGGAGAATTTAACTGACTGAAAGGAACCCAGTAATTATTGCTGACCGATACAACACCCTTGTCAGTACCTATCCATAAAGATGTATCTCCCATATATAAACACTTAATATTGTTTGATGGAATCGGAGAATTACCTGTATGAAACGTTAGAAAATTTAGTCCGCTTGTCTTAACAAGTCCGTTATCTGTACCTATCCATCGCACTGCTCCATCAAAAGCAAAAGCTCTTACATTTCGGGACGGCAATCCATTTGTATCGGTAAAAATACGCCAGGTACTTCCATCATATTCAACTGCACCGAAATTTCTATATGCAATCCAAATATGATCATCGGGCGATACACGAAGAATTTTCTTCCACATGACATGTATTGCGACGGGCGGAGGCGGGATAGTATCAACTTGCGCGAATAATGTTCCTGTAAAAAGTGAAATGCATATGAACAGTATAAATTTTTTCATGAGGTAACTTTATCTGTTAAAAGTAGAAATATTAAGTAGAATTTGACCCAAATAATGTCATTTGACTATCATATTTGAGGGGCATATGAAGATATGACTTTCAAGGTAATTTATTCTCTGCGATTCATCGGATCTGATAGAATAAAATAAAAAAATCTCTCGTAATGGCGCAATGGTGCGAAGGTGCGAAGGACAAAATGGTAAACATTAAAATAGCCGATATCTGTTTGAGTTCAGGATTCGTATTTAATTACATTAATAGAAAATAGCAACTGAATTTCCGATTGATTCTGAGGGCAATCATCTATAGAATCTCTCAATGAAAAATAGCCCTTTTTAGCGAATTTTCACCCATAACTGTAAGTTTAAGGGCAATTTCCCATCAACTAAGGAATAGATAAAAAGTATACTATATAACCGATCGTTGCATGGATTATATAGCTATATCAAAATTTTTCCGCTATGGATTTCCGGTTCTGATGTTATTAATTTTCAATAACCTCAGAGCACAGACTAATCCTGCACCACAACAACTGCCTTATGTGGAAGACTTCGGAAATAACTATTTTTCGATTTCATCAATACCATCGGGGATAGCCATCTGGACAAGCGCCTCTGCTCCACTTTCGTCACACACTGCGGCAGCGTCATCGACTGCAAATGGTGATGAGTCGGCATTCGATACAGCAACCATCATTAAATCGGCGGGGAAATCATATGGCTACTCGTCAATTTATTCGGGAACTTCGATAAACAACGGTAAAATTTATATTCAGACAAGCAGCTCAAATACAGATCAACTTGTGCTTGCAATTAATACCACAGGATACCGAACAATCGCTTTGTCTTATAACGTCGAAATGCTGAATCCACAGCAGAGATATATTGGCATAACTCTTCAATACCGTGTAGGTAATACAGGAGCGTTTACAACATTGGATACTTCCTACTGGCATAACTCATCGGACCGTTCTCAAAACAGTTTTGATTACATAACGAATTTAATTTTACCTGCTGCAGCAGACAACCAATCCGAAGTACAGATTCGCTGGGCAACATCCCGCTCATCCACACCTTCGGCAGGATCGTGCGGTATTGGTATTGATGATATCGTGGTGACGGGTTTACGCAGTCCGGACCAGCTATACTTCAGAAGTGTTGCATCAGGAAACTGGAATTCACCGGCAACGTGGGAATCCTCTGTTGACAATATAACCTGGACTCCGGCTACATCGTTTCCGACTTCGGGTGATAACACAATTAGCATTCAAGCCCCACATACAGTAACAACAACAGGCAGTTCCAAACTTGTAATTGATGATGTCATAGTACAGGCAGGTGCTACTTTATGGAATGCCAGTGGAACAAGATTAGGTATAAATGACGGACCAAACCTGGTTGATCTTGATGTATACGGAACATTCGTTGATTCGAGTAATTACTCTGTCGTCTGGCCTTCAAATGCCACATGGAGACTGGGAGTGAACGGAACATTCGTCAAAAATACAAATACGAATTCGACGACATGGCAACTTCAGTATTACAATAACATCATTAATATTCCTGCAACGTCGAACTGGATCTGCCGAAAACCTTCGGGAGCATCTGTTGAGCCTTCAATATCCACAACAAATGGCGGTCCGCCCAACTCACAGGTTTATTATGGTAACCTATACATTGAAAATAACTCTTCGTCGTGGAACACCTCCAATCTTTGCAAATTTTCGGGAAGCGTTAATTATCCTGTTATTAAAGGAAATTTATATATCGGAGGCAACGGTTCGGGGGTTTTGAATTTTACAAATTCGAATTTCAATTTGATGCCGGTAAAAGTGATAGGTGATATTAATATAAATACAGGTTCAACATTTACGGTTACAGGAACGGGAATTGAATTACAGGGAAATTTGAATTGCAACGGAACGTATACTAACAACTTTACGACATCTAAATTACTATTAAGCGGAAACAAAGTACAATCCATCAATGGTTCCGGCAATATCTCAACAAACAATTTCGAATTCAATAAAATCGGCGGAAATATAACACTTAACAATAATGTGAATGTCTATGGCAACCTGAAATTACTCTCGGGAATCGCCTATACAAATTCATCCGCAAAAATTATTATTCAGGATAATGCAACGACGAGCAATGCATCCGATATCAGTTATATCAACGGACCCGTTCAGAAAATAGGTGACGATGCATTTACATTTCCGGTTGGAAAGTCAGGAAATTATCAGCCTGTAAGTATGAATGCCGGAATTAATAATCTGCCGGGTGATGCATTTACCGCCGAATATTTTAATATCAATCCGCAAACGATTTATGGCAACAACCTTGCTACGGGAATAGACAGTATCAGTCAGTGCGAATACTGGACAATGTCATTAGACATGGGTTTATCTCAAAAGAACGTTACACTTTCATGGGACGGTAACAGTTGCGCCATTACAAGTTTATCAAACCTTCGGGTTGCACGCTTTAATTCTACTTTGTGGGAAGATGAAGGAAATCTCTTTACGACAGGTGGTACATCGGCAGGCACGATGAGCAGCAACCCGGTATCTGGTTATGGACCTTTCTCCATTGCTTATATACATGTTACGAATACTCTGCCTATAACATTGCTTTCCTTTTCCGCAATTTATAATGGTAAAGAAGTCAAGCTGTCATGGGTTACTTCATCAGAAATAAATAACGACTACTTTACAATTGAAAGAAGCCGTGATGGAAAAACGTTTGAACCCATACTGACACAACCAGGTTCGGGGAATAGCGACAGGCTGCAGTATTACGGAGCCGAAGATTTAAATCCGTACTCGAACATTTCCTATTACCGCCTGAAGCAGACCAATTATGACGGTAAATTTACTTACAGCGATGTTATACCTATTCGAATAAAAATCGATGAGGCGAGAATTATATCCATACAACCCTCAAAGTCGAATGCGATGATTTCATTCGATGTCAATTTTCCGAAAGCAACGGAAGGTATAATTAAGATCATTGACATGAACGGAAAACTCGGCTACGGCTCGAAATTCACCAGCGGTCCGCAACAAAAACATTTTACCATTGACTCAAACAGGATGGCATCAGGCGTTTATTTTCTGCAAGTTATTTTTGATGATACAGTGGTGGAGAAGAAGTTTGTTTATTGAGTCTTGAGTAGTTAGTCTTCACGGACTTTTTGTAAATTGACCGCGTGAAGAATGAAACCAAGGCAATAAAAACCACATGGATTTCCATTATTGGAAATTTGTGTATTGCAGTCATTAAGTGGATTACCGGATATTTGGGGAACTCGTACGGATTGATGGCAGATGCCATTGAGTCGACCAGCGATATTTTTGCTTCACTCCTGACTTTACTTGGAATTTCATATGCGATTAAGCCGGCAGATGAAAATCACCCGTATGGGCATGGCAAAGCCGAACCGATGATGACATTTGTGGTTGTGGGTTTTCTGATTCTCTCTGCTTCTATTATCATTTACCAGAGCATCGTTCACATCTTAACACCACATGATAAGCCTGAAAGCTATACATTAATTGTACTGGGGTTTATTATCATAGTTAAAGAAGTCTTTTATCGTATTGTGGTTCGCCGCAGCAGGGAAACCAAAAGTTCCCTGTTAAAAGCAGATGCCTGGCATCACCGCAGCGATGCGATTACATCTATCGCTGTGTTTATCGGAATTTCGATTGCAATTATATTTGGCGATGGTTATGAAACGGCTGACGACTGGGCTGCATTAGTAGCGGCAGGAATTATTCTTTATAACAGTTACCTGATATTCAGACCCGCATTGGGAGAAATAATGGATGAACATTTTTATGATGAACTGATAGAAGATATCAGAAAAGTTTCCTTACAGGTAGAAGGAGTAATTGAAACGGAAAAATGTTTCGTCAGAAAATCGGGACTTAAGTATTTCGTCGATTTACATGCAATTGTAGACGGGAAAATCACCGTTCACGAAGGACATGACATTGCGCGAAGGTTAAGGATCAGATTAAAAGAAGAGTATCCGGAGATTAATGATGTGTTGGTTCATGTAGAACCGGGGTGAAATTAATGACGAATTACGAATGACGAATTACGAATATTAATTACGAATAAAATCAATTACGAATTAGTTATGTCTGAGGTAGTAACTAATTTGTAATTAAATAATTGGACAATTAATATTCGTCATTCGTAATCCGTCATTCGTAATTTATTTCAAGTTATGAAATACCGCCTGCACATCGTCATCTTCTTCAAACTTATCGACGAGTTGTAATACTTCATCGGTTTGCTCTTCTGTTAATTCAACAAGAGTGGTGGGAAGTCTTTCGAGTGCCGCTTTTTTCACCTGAATACCTTTAACCTCCAGGGCCTGTGACATTTTATGAAAATCTACATAAGCGGTATAGATGATAATCTGATCATCGTCAACCTCCATATTATCCAGACCGAAATCGATAAGTTCGAGTTCAAGTTCTTCCGGATTTATTTTGTCGCTTTTTTCAATTCTAAAAACTCCCTTACGCTGAAACATAAAATCCAATGAACCGGTTTTACCAAGGGCGCCGTTTCCGCGATTGAAATACATACGTATATTAGCTACGGTGCGGGTCGGATTATCAGTTGCGGTTTCAACAACAATGGCAACTCCATACGGGCCATAGCCTTCATAAACTGTTTCTTCGAAATGTCCTTCTTCCTTAGATGATGCACGTTTTATGGCATTATCAATACGCTCTTTCGGCATATTGACACCCTTGCCACTTTGTATAGCGGCACGAAGACGAGGGTTTCCATCAGGATCAGGTCCGCCGGCTTTGACAGCAATGGCGATTTCGCGTCCGATTTTTGTAAATGCCTTCGCCATCTTATCATAACGGGCAAACATTTTATGCTTACGTTTTTCAAAAATACGACCCATAGTTATTAGTAGTTGTTTTCTGTATGCGTTAATTATTAATTTTTAAGTTATCTCAATACTTAATTACGGATTACGAATTACGAATTAAGTTTTCTCAATTCGTAATCCGTAATTTGTAATTCGTAATTAATATCAATTGTCTCCTTCCTCCTCTTCAATATCATTCTTTGCCTTTGCCTGTTCTTCGCTTCCCGGTTTTCCGATCACTTTATAATTTCCTTCGCCTTTTAATATTGATGAGTATAATGTCTGGTTGCTTAATATACTGTCCGCCTTTTTAACTTCCTTATCATATTTAAATCCGGTCTCCAATCTTCCCTTTTGAAAATAATAACGGGCGACAATTTCTCCTTCGAGAATCTCTTTAATTTCTTCGCGGTGAGAGTTCAGGTCCTGTTTCTTATTCTCACTCATTTTCTTCTCCAGCATCGCAAATTCATTTTGAATTGCGGAGTAATGCTTTTCCTTTTCAGCAGCCTGTTTTAATTCCTTTAATTTTTTCTCGCTGCGATCGGTATAATCATATTTTTTATCCTTCAGGAAATTTACGAAGTCATTGTATTCGGCATCTGACATACTAAATTCTTTCGCACTAGTGATGGACGGATGCTCTCTGTAATATTTATTCGCGTAATCAAATAAAAGGTAATTCGAAAACAAAGACATGGCGAGATTGCTGAAGTAATCAGGGTCTGTGTAAATGTCAGGGAAGATTCCGCTGCCATCATAAACTGATCTGCCATTCTTGGTTTTAAATTCGGTGATCAGGGAATCCGGAACTTTGTAAACGCTGCCGTCAGATGTACGGTGAGTATAATCCAACGCCTGAATACATCTTCCGCTTGGCGTGTAATATTTCGCAATTGTCACTTTAAGTAACGTGTTATAGGAAAGATTGTAAGTCTGCTGTACAAGTCCTTTACCGAATGAACGCTGACCGATAATAACTCCTCTGTCGAGTTCCTGAATAGCGCCTGTAACAATTTCAGATGCGGAAGCTGAACCTTTATCAACCAGCACTACCACCGGAAGTTCAGTATCTACGGCTGTTTTGCTTGCAAAGTAATCTACATTCATCTCACGTATCTTACCTTTCTGGGAAACAATTTTCTGATTTTTGTCTACGAAAATATTTACAATATCAACGGCCTCTTTTAATAAACCGCCACCGTTACCGCGAAGATCCAGTATCACGCCTTTCATTTTCGGGTTCTTCTTAAGCTCAACAAGAGCCTGCTTCACTTCATCGGCACTATTTTCAAGAAACTGAGTCAGCTTGATATAGCCTGTCGCATCATTGATCATTCCGAAATAAGGAACATTGTTGAACTTGATCTCATCCCTGACAATGGTTTTTTCTATTGGCGCGGCAACACCTTCACGACGGAGAACTAATTTGACCGAAGTACCCTTCTGCCCTTTCATGTAATCGGTAATATCATCAACCTTTCTGCCCGCGGTAGTGTTACCGTTAACAGAAACGATAATATCTCCGACTCTTACATCTGATTTTTGAGCAGGAAAACCTTCGTAAACCTCGCTGATTTCTATCTCTCCGTTTCGCTGATGCACCAGGGCTCCAATACCACCATATTCGGCCGAGATATGAGTCATCTTATAATCCTCAACATCACTTTCGGGAATAAATACAGTATAGGGGTCGAGAGTCTTAAGCATGGCATCAATGCCCTTTTTCATAAGGTCACCGGGCTGCAAACTATCAACGTAATAGACATTTATATCACGAAAAACCATCGTGAAAATGTCGAGGTTTTTACTTACCTCGAAATAATAATCTTCAACAAAACTGAGGGAAACGAGTGAACCGGCTGCTATAGTCAGAACGATTAACATCTTTTTTTGCTTACGCAACCATGGCTTGAACCACTGCATCATCGTATATTTTTTTAATTTGATTTTGTACTTGGTTAACGGGAAAAAGTTGGGAGTATTTTGGAGGATTTGGGCAGGTACGGGATACTATTTAACGGTCGCAAAGTTACGTTTTACAATCCGAATATGCCCCAGGTGATGATTACCATGCCAGCTGTAAAGAGCCAGAACATTCTTGAGAGGCATTTCCTTCTTAGTGTCCGGATGATAGAATTTTCTTTCATAATCTTCCTTCTTCATTTTCCTGAGCATAATGACAAATCTCCTGTGCAACGAATCCAGAAGGTCAAGTGATATTTCGCAAGGTGAACTTTTTGCTTCAGGAAGCTCGGCCCATAAAGCCTCTTTGTATGGTTTTATGGTCGGGAGGTCTTCAGTTAAGGTAAGCTTAAAACGAATATAAGCATTCATATGACTGTCGGCCACATGATGAATAACTTGCCGGGCTGTCCAACCTCCGGGCTTGTATGATGTACCCAGCATTTCTTCGGTGAAGTTACCAATTTCGTTTCTCAGCATATTTGGTAATTCTTCAATATCGGCTATCCATTTTTGAATATCACTATCCGTAACATTCTCGGGAGCAGTAAATTTTCCGATCGGATAGCGCAGGCTATCCAGTTCATTTGTATCCATATAAACTCTTTGCTGCGAAGGTAATCAAATCATCAGAGTCTGCCCTCTTCTACTTTTTGTTTAACTTGCTCCTCCTATGAAAAGAATCTTAATTTCTATCATGGCTGTTTTAACATTTACAGCCTGTCATTTCAACAGAAAAGCCGACAAAGTCTTTTACAACGGCAAGGTCTATACGATGGATAACAGCTTTTCTATCGACCAGGCATTTGCGATTCAGAACGGAAGGATTAAAGAAACGGGTTCGAACGACGATATTTTAAGCGAATTTCCTGATGCCGAGAAAATTGATCTCAAGGGTGCATTCGTTTATCCCGGATTCATAGATGCGCATTGCCATTTTTACGGCTATGCGACCGATCAGTTAAAATGCGATTTGTACGGAACAAAGTCATTTGAAGAAATTATTGAAAAGTTAAAGGAATTTTCGACCGGTAATAAATTCAGCTGGTTGCTTGGAAGAGGCTGGGACCAAAACGATTGGGAAAACAAGGAATACCCTGTTAATGAGCTGCTTGACAGTCTTTTCCCTGACATCCCGGTTTATTTGATGAGGATTGACGGTCATGCTGCATTATGCAATCAAAAGGCATTGGACATGGCCGGAATTACGACTTCGACAAAAGTGGATGGCGGGGAAGTCATCCAAAAAGACGGAAAATTAACCGGACTCTTATCCGATAATGCCGTTGACCTTGTAAAGTCAAAAATACCTCCTTTTACGCCTGAGCAAATTGATGATGCTATTCTTAAAGCCCAGGAAAATTGTTTTGCGGCCGGACTGACTACACTGGATGATGCCGGATTAGGAAAGGATTCCATATTTATCTTGCACAAACTGCAGCAAGACGGAAAATTGAAACTCAGGATTTATGCAATGATCTCCGATGACCCGGCAACTTTGCAATACTTCTTTGAACATGGGCCTTATAAGGATGAAAGAATGAATATACGCGCGGTTAAGGTTTATGGTGACGGGGCACTGGGTTCCCGGGGTGCATGTTTGAAAAAAGAATATTCTGACCAGCCCGGTCATTTCGGATATATGTTACACCCGCGGGAATATTTTGATAAGATTGCTGAGCTGGCCAGAAATAACGGATTTCAAATGTGTACGCATTGCATCGGTGATTCGGCTAACAAAGTTATGATTGATGTTTACTCAAAACATTTAAGTACAGAAAATCACCGTCGCTGGAGAATTGAACATTGCCAGGTAATAGACCCGAAAGATCAGAAAGAAATGGGAGATCAGATGATCATTCCCTCTGTCCAACCTACACATGCAACAAGTGACATGTATTGGGCCGAAGAAAGACTAGGCGCCGAAAGAATGACGAAGGCCTATGCCTATGAAGACATTCGAGATGCCTGCGATGGAATGATAGTCTTCGGAACTGATTTCCCTGTTGAAGATATCAGTCCGTTAAAAACTTTTTACGCTGCTGTCGACCGAAAAGACATGAACGGATTTCCTAAAAAAGGATTTCAACCCGAAAATAAAATCAAGAGAAAAGATGCCTTAAAAGCGATGACGATAAACGCCGCATATGCTAATTTCGAAGAAGATGAAAAAGGCACTATTGAAGAAGACAAGTTCGCCGACTTCGTTATTCTTGATCAGGATCTTTTGGAAGTAAAAGACAATGATATTATGAAAACGAAAGTGCTGGCGACATATGTTAATGGGGAGAAAGTGTTTGGGAAATAAAAATGAAAAATTTAGACTTTAGAATAAAGACCGGATAATTTTCCGGGAAGATTGAGCGTAACCGAATTTGCTCAGGATTTATCACTCTATATCTTCGCGCCTTTGCATCTTTGCATCTTTGCGCCTTTGCGCCCTTGCGAGAAAATATCTTGTTTTAAAAATCTCCACGATATCCCAATGATTTACTCCAAATGCGTTTTGTGGTTCGGATCTTTACAACAGTCGGGCAGTTTATTAAACGCTTTCTCATTCGCTTTCAGACTGTCTGCATCATAACCTGATTTGGCAACAGCTATTCTGATTTTTTCCGGGTTCGTTTTTTTAGCATCATAATAAACCGTAAGAATTTTTGAATCAATATCCTGATTTGACTTCTTTACCCCTTTCTCGAATGACAAATCATTTTCAATTATTTTCTTGCACTGATCACACAAGGCAGATGTTTTAATACGAACGGTATCGATTTGTGCAAACGATGGTTTGATAAAACCAAGTATTAATGCTATTGCGATTATTATTTTATTCATCCTTTTATTAGTTAAATGATATTCTTATTCCGGCATAAATTCTCCTGCCCTGAACAGGCCCCCAGACATTCGTGGCATCGAATGAATTTCCGAATGGATCATCAGGGTGGATGATCGGATTCTGCTGCCTGTAATCGAGCAGGTTCTCAACTCCCGTATATACTTCAAATTTACGAAACACCTTTGTTCCCTGAAGGTTCATTACAAAAAATGATGGTGAGTTTTCGGATTTATTTTCTCCCGGCTCACGATAGGTATTCTGAAGTTTTTTGGTTCCTTCCCATGAAAGCGTATAATCTGCTTTCCAGTGTTCATTCTCCGTATTCCAGGCAAGCGTTCCCAATGCCCTGTTTTTTGCGACGAGCGGAACTCTTTCCAGAATTCCTTTATAGGTCGAACGAACATCTTCAATTTTATAACCCAGTCTTAAGGCTAATGTGCGATACAATTCCAGATTGAGGGTAAGTTGCAGACTGTTACTGTAAGACTCACCATCCAGATTATAGTAAAGTATTTGTGCTGAATCGGAATAAGCATCAACAACAAGCTGGTTGATAAAATCGGTTCGGTATAAATCCGCGCTGAATGTATGTTCATGATCTGCAATATTAAAGCGAATGGTAGTGTTCATTCCGTAATTCCAGGCACGCTCCGGCAAAATACTTTCTGTTATGATTATCGCTTTTGAACTTGCAAGTACCGAAAGATGATCAGCAATTGCATATGGTGTGCGGTAACTCTTTCCCGCACTTAAACGAACAATAATGTTCTCGTTGAAATTATACTTACCATGAAATCGCGGTGTGAATTCAAATCTGTTGCCATAATTCCAGTCTCCTCTTGCGCCGAAAATCAAAGTGAGCTTTTCGCCTGAACTGTAAGTGTACTCTGAAAAAAGTCCGGGAATGTTTTCTTCATATAAAAACGGCAGACCGGGAAATTCCTGTTGCAGATTATTATGCCTGAAACTTACTCCGGCCCGGTATTGATGGTCGGTCGACTTGATAATACTCTGGTAAATACTCTGCAAGTAAATAGAACGCTCCTTCGCATCGTAAGTTTTGAGTCCGAAAGCGGATTTCATATCATGTATAGTTGCCTGAAAAATATTTCCAATACTTTTATAGGGCTTTTCAGGAAACATAATTCCAAGTTTTCCGACAACTTCCGCTCTTCTTGTTTTCACCTGCGTTTCGTAAAGTTTACTAACACTCTCTCTTGTTATCTGTCCCCCATCCTGATCGTCGGCCAGTAACTTAAACGCGGCCTGTCCTTCCAGCTTTCCGTTATTAAATTCATACCTGTTGTAAATATTCAAAGCTGTATTGTTCGGTATATCCATAAAACCATCATCGTTTCTGTCCATTTCGGTTTTCATATTTCTCCCATGCAACATCAGCATGGTTCCCCAGTATTTCCCCAGCTTCTTTTTCAGAATTACATTTGCTTCAATGGCACCAAGTTCATCTCCGAATAAATTGAAATAATAATTCGGCTGATCTTTATCCAGTGGTTTTTTATACTCCAGATTTATCTGACCCGTTGTGGATTCAAATCCGTTCAATACAGAACCGGATCCCTTTGTTACCTGGATGGAATGTATCCACGGACCGGGCACAAACGTGAGTCCGTATATGGAAGCCAGTCCGCGCATATCCGGAATATTCTCACTCAGCATCTGAACATAGGTTCCGCTAAGTCCGAGCATCTGAATTTCCTTCACGCCTGTTACAGCATCCTTATAAGATACATTTACCGAGGGATTTGTTTCAAATGCTTCTGATAGATTACAACATGCCGCACGAAGCAATTCCTTCGTAGTTATTTTCTCGGTATTGATTGTCTTAATCGTAGAAATCGTTACCCCTTCCTTTCTCGCATTAACATTTAATTCTTTCAGGTCAATTGATTTTTGAAGGACGATTCTCTGAGAAGAAGAAGATGTTACTGTTGTTGTATCAGTTTTATATCCGATAAAACTCGAAACGATTTGAACCGGAAGAGTATCAGCGGTGAATACGAAGTGACCGGTTGAATCAGTCTGAATAAAAATATTGGTGCCGGCAATACCAACTGCGGCGCCGGGGATGGAGACAAACTTATCGCCGTTTTTTTCGACAACGACTCCCGTAATTTTTTCCTGCGCGAAAGTTTGTATGCTAAACGCAAGCAATACTATCAATGCAATTTTGTACATTATATTAAAATAGATTGTTATATAGAATGATAAAATCAGAGGAACTCTGTACTATATAAAATCTCAGATTAATAGCCGGCTGAAAAGTATTGGAATGTCGGTTTGGTAATCGGGTGTTTTCCGAAAAACTCCGGTAACATTTTTAAAAACGGGTGCATTAAAAAAAGGAACCTGAAAATCCTGAATCAAACAAACGGTGTTAAGCTTTTTTGTTAAGGAAGGTAATTCCAGTTTTAAATACGAATATTGTAACAGGCAGCAATCGCCTTTTATTTCGCAGGAATTATCGTTATGACAAGGATCAGAATGTTTTCCCCCGCATGTTTCATTCTCAAAAAGAGCAACAGTTTTAGTAGAAGAAGTGAAACAGGTATGTATTGCAAGAACGATTCCGTTTCCAGAGATGAAAACGGCTGAGACAATCAGTAAAATAAATATTCTGCGCAACATGAAATGCAAAGATAGCCGTTAAAATGAGGCAAAAATGAATTATAACTTTTCTGAAGATTAAAACGGGTTTTCGCCAACTACTGCACTATAATTTTACCGTAAGAATTTACATTTCCATCCAGCAAATGGTAGGTATATATGCCTTTTTTCAAATCTGCAACGATATCATGTTGACGGCTTCTGATGATAACCTGACCGTTGGCATCGAATAATACAAATTCGGCACTATTCCCGGAACGTATATGTATCGACTCCCCGCTTTCAAGCAAATTAGGATAAACGACGCTTTTATTTAGAGAAATAGTACCTGTTCCCGCGCATATTTCAAAAATTACCTGAATGGTATCTGAGCCGGGACAGCCATTTGAATCAACGACGAAAACATAGGTATTGGAAGTATCGGGTAAAGGCCCATCCGGTATCAGCACCAATGTCTGATCGGTAGTCCCGTTATTCCACAGGTAATTGCTGTACCCGCTTCCGGGATCGAGAGTAATGCTTGATCCGCTGCAGAGCAGTGTATCGTTACCCAGGTTAAAAACGGGTCTGGGAAGTATGGCAACAATTACAGTATCGGACGTTTTCGGACAGCCATATACATCGTTAAAATTCACATAGTACTCACCGGAAGTATCAATAACAGTATACTGAGTTGTATCGCCGTTAGACCAGATATAGTCAGAGCCGTTTGAAATTGTAAGCGTGATTTCCCCACCGTAACAGAAAGAAGTCGGACCGCTTGAATTAATATATTCCGGCATATCATCATATAAGACTGTATTCGGATATGCTATAGAGACGCAGCCATTTATATTCATTGCCTGCACGGTATAATCTCCATTTGCAAAAGCATAATAAAATGTATCGGTGGCGAATGGAATTACGCTATCCTGAAAATACCATTGATATGTATAATTGGTATCATTTGAAACAGTCAGATGAACACTGTCACCTAAACAGACAAGGCTGGTATTTGAACCTGTAATAACCGGGCGCACGGGTAATTCATAAATGGTATCCACATATGAAACTCCTGAATCACCACTGCAATAATTCTTTACGGTTAATGCATAAACACCGGACTGCGTTGGATAGAGATAATTCAGGTTTTCACCCGGAAGAATATTTCCGTCGAGGTACCATTGATAAACATCAGTAATGTCGTTTGAAGCGGTATCTCTTAATACAGCGCCTTCACATAATTGAATTGTATCCTCTGCAAAATATGCATCGGGCGGTGAGGCGAAATATACTGAGGCAAAAGGAGTACGGAAAACTGCACCTGATGAATCGGAAAGGATCGCGTAATAACTTCCCGTAATTGTTGTGCGCATGGGGTTTATGGTATCTCCATTAGACCACTGAATATGCATGTCGGGTCTGGGTGACGGATTTAGAAAGAGAACTGCGGTATCGCCTGAACAGAAATATTTTGTACTCGCGAGAATGCCATACGTAGTTTGCAACATTCCGCCTGAATCAATTCGTGCTACATAAATATGATCCGATCCCATGCTTTTTGTGTTACCCAGAATTACGATATCATCATTAACAGTTTCAATATGCAAACCTTTTTCATCGAGAGCGCCGCCAAAATTGCTGCTCCATATGCTATCGCCGTACTGGTTAATTTTTGTAATCATCAAATCATGTTGCCCGGGTAACATCGGATCATCGACAGTACTAAGAATGACAAAACCGCTGTCGCTGGTCATTGCAACAGAATTACAAATTTCATTTAATACACTGCCATACACTTTCTGCCATTGTAGAGTTCCGGAACTATCAATTTTAAATAATGCCAGATTAAACTGACCAGAAACATCTGCAATTCCGCTGATAAGTGCTCCGCCGTCTGAAGCTGTTGTAACAACTGATGTAAGACTGCCCAATTCATACAAAGAATCCAGCGTCAGGTTTCCCGCATTATCGTGTCTTCTTAAATGAGTCGCGTTGAATAACGGAGGAGTCGAATAAAAGAAATGATCATAGTAAGAAATTGTATAGACTCCGTCAGACAGCGCGGAAATTCCGTGCTCGGTTGTATTGGCATCATCAACTCCCACAAAATCATTCCAGCGAATACTCAGATCGGGATTCAGTGCATAGACTGAAAAAAAATTACTAGAAACAACTCCATTGTTATAAATGATCATGGAAACAGTAGTGTCTGACTGATTGCAAAGTCCTACTCCACTGGTTCCCCATCCTGATAGAGGTGGATATGTATTCGACTGTAAAATATTTCCGGAGCTGTCGAGAACAATTGCTTCGGCACTGCTTTGATAAAGCGCGCTTTCGTGTGAGCCGAGAAGAAATATTCCATTATCCTTTAACGTAGTTACAGACTTGCTGTAGGCATTAAAGGCATCGAAATAGTTATACGTCCAAATTTCATTTCCATCTGCACCGGTTCTGAACAATGAATAACCATTAGTATTATTTGAATCAACTGAATTGGCCGCGATAATTAAACCACCATCCTGCATCAAATGAAAAAGAACAGGTTTGGTCGCATCGGAATTTCCGTAAACGCGTTCATAGTATTGACCGTTCGCATTTTGCGCACAGGAAAATATACAAACCAGGATAAATGTTGATAAACGAAACAAAAGAAAGGACAGCTTTACTCAAATATACTCTCTTTGAGTTAAACCCAAAAGTACTTCAAAAATGCCGATCCAATGCAGTATATTTTGCTTTAAAAGCCGGTTTTTCGGCCATTAATAGCAATACTTATTCTCTGAAATTAACCTTGCGGCGATAATCCGGCGTGACTCCTTTACATTCAGGGGATTAGTTTTTGTAAACCTGCGAATTCCCATGAGGAGCATTCTTTGTTCGTCTCCTGCCGAGAATGAGCATATGGCATCCTTTCCTGATTTGTTGATGCGATCAGCGGCATCGTTCAGGAATACTTTCACCATTTCGATTTGTTCTTTGCAGCCTGCTTCGCCTTTAATTCCCGCGATTTTTTCTACACGAAGAAGCATTGATTCAGCGATATAAAGATCGATCATCATGTCGGCAATATTCATGATCACTTCCTGTTCTTTCGCAAGTTCGGTCATCAGTTTCTGAACCGCTGCTCCTGCAACAAGAAGAACTGCCTTTTTAAAATTCGAAATGTATTTTTTTTCAGCTGAGAATAAACCATCATCCGGTGTTCCCATTTCAGGGATCTGCATTAATTCAGATGCGACCTTTGATGCCGGTCCGAGCAAATCAAGTTCACCCTTCATGGCACGTTTCAGCATCATGTCAACGATGAGCATTCTGTTTATCTCGTTGGTTCCTTCAAAAATTCTATTGATTCGTGAATCGCGGTATGCGCCTTCCATCGGTGCATCGGCACTGAATCCCATACCTCCGTAAATCTGTACCCCTTCATCCACTGTATAATCTAAAACTTCACTGCCGAAAACCTTTAGTATTGCGGCTTCAACGGCGAATTGCTCTACTCCTTTTAATTTCGCTTTTCCCTCTTCCATTCCGCCAGCAATTAATGCATTGGTAGCATCTTCAATATTCTGACTGCAACGGAAGATGGCAGATTCACAGGCGAAAATCCGAATTGCCTGTTCGGCCAGTTTATGGCGAATAGCTCCATACTTTGCGATTGAACGACCGAATTGCTGACGTTCATTTGCATATTGTACCGAAAGCGAACTCACTTTTTTTGCTCCGCCTGTCGCAGCTCCTGCAAGTTTTATTCGTCCGAGATTCAGAATGTTTACCGCAATCTTAAATCCATTTCCTCTTTCGCTCAATAAATTTTCTACCGGAACCTTGCAATCATTGAAAAACACCTGACGGGTTGAACTGCCTTTGATTCCCATCTTATGTTCTTCAGGATTAAGGGAAAGTCCGGGATAATCTTTCTCAACGATGAATGCACTCAGGTTTTCGTCGTTATCAATTTTCGCGAATACAATAAATATGTCAGCAAATCCGGCATTGGTAATCCACATCTTCTGACCATTAATTACATAATGCTTCCCGTCAGCCGAAAGCACTGCTTTTGTCTTACCTGAATTCGCATCAGACCCCGCACCGGGCTCGGTGAGACAGTAGCTAGCCTTGTATTCACCTGTTGCCAGTTTAGGAATGTATTTCTTTTTTTGTTCTTCGTTACCGTAGTATAAAATCGGAAGTGTACCGATACCCGTATGCGCGGAGTATGCAACGGAAAAAGAATGACCCGCGCCCAACGCTTCTGTTGCCAACATTCCGGTCGGAAAATCTTTACCGAACCCGCCAAATTGTTCCGGAATGGAAATACCCAATAATCCAAGCGCACCCGCCTTATCCAGTAAAACTTGCATAAGTCCGGGCTCCATACTCTCAATGCGATCCTTGATCGGATAAACTTCCTGCTCGAGAAAGTCTTTGCATGACTGAGCAATCATTAACTGCTCTTCCGTCATCTCTTCCGGAATCAAAATGTCTTCAGCTTTTGTTTCCTTAATCAAAAACTCGCCGCCTTTGGTGTTGCTTATTTTATTTAATGTTTCCATAATTCTTCAATTTGAATCTTTTAACTTACGAAGGAATTGGTTCAAAGTTAGAGCTAAATTCAATTAAAAATTACAAATTTCTGAGAAGGTTGGAGAAATTTCCGGACCGATAAATATTGACTGATAAGCGGTCGGAAAAAGTGGTCAATTTCCTGACTCAGTAAATACTAAATAGTTGATTATAGTTGCCGGATCAACGATTCATAAAACTCAATTGACTCCATGAAATCCTGCACTCCTACTTTTTCATTATTCCCATGCATGGTGTCAAGTGTTTTATCATCCATTCTGAGCGGCAAAAACCTGAAAACGTTTTCAGTCACTTTATCGAAATGTCTGGAATCGGTTTGTGCAATCAGCAGACTTGGCGCGACGATGGCATCGGGAAAAACTTTGTTGATGACATTCGTCAGTAAATGAAAGGAAGGAGAATCGGAAGAAGAAACTCCGGATGCCTCTTCCACATTGGGTTGCATGACTATTTCAACACGTTCGTCATTAACAATCTTTTTTACTTTTTCCAGAATGTCCGTCGACTTGTCTCCGGGCAATAATCTGAAATTTACTTTGGCCTGAACAACGGAGGGAATCACATTTTCCTTATTACCGCCGTTGATTACGGTAGCAACGGAAGTGGTTCTTAACATGGCGGCGGCGGACGGAATTTTCTTGTATTCGCCTACGATTACCGGTTCAAACAACCACCGGTTTGCAAACAAAGCTTTGAAAGGTTGTCGCATTTCGGGGCCGGTATAATTCATAAAATTATCTACCGACTCTGTAAAGCGCACTTCAAAAGGGTTTTCGTTTAATTTCTTAATAGCCCCTGAAAGAATTTCCACAGGTCCTTCCTGCGGTGGTCTGCTTGAATGTCCTCCCTTTCCTTTTACGGAAAGATTAAGTGTCATGTATCCCTTTTCCGAAGTGAAGACAATGGCAACAGGCGGTTTAACAAACGGAACCATATCAATAGCGACAAGTCCGCCTTCATCGAGCATGAATTCTGCCGTCACCCTCTTAGATTCAAGATATGCCGCTATCTGCTTCGCACCTTTTTCTCCGCCTGCTTCTTCATCGTGGCCAAATGCGAAATAAATGTCACGCTTCGGAATAAAATCCTTTTCCACAAGCTTATTCAACGCCTCCATGATGCCAATAACACTTCCTTTATCGTCAATAGCGCCCCTGCCGTACACTGAATCGGCAGTAACCTCTCCACTGAACGGAGGTCTGCTCCATGATGCTGTATCCACGGGAACAACATCAGAATGTGCATATAAAATAACCGGTCTTTCTTCGCCTGAACCCCGCCAGTGCAACAATAAGCTGTGACGGTTAATGATGGTATCTGCCAGCTTATCAAAGACCGCCGGATACGTTACATAAAGAAATTTAATCAACGAATCGAAAGCCGTCGTGTCAGTCGACTCATGTTCTTCATCGAATGAAATGTTACGGATCTGTATGACAGCGGATAAATGATTCAGCGCTGCTGTATCGACAGGTAAATTTATGCGAACAGACGGCGGACCGGCTTGCTTAGAACGGAATGTTAAAGTCTTTACTGTAATAATCAGTACTAGTAAAAAAAATAGTGCCCCGAGGATGTATAGAATGCGACGCATGTAACTGAGTTAGGTTTGAAAAATATGAAGATTATTAAATTCTTTCAGTTTTGTGGAGTTGATGAGAGAGTGAAGTGATACAGAATCAGAGAACAGTGAACAGTGTAGTGAGCAGTGTAGTGAACAGTGTAGTGAACAGAAACAGAAACAGAGAAAAGAGATACACTAATTTAGAAATTCAAATATACCGGCAGCACCCTGACCCGTTCCCACGCACATCGTAACCATTCCGTACTTTGATTTTCGTCTTCTCATTTCATTGAAAAGCTGAACCGATAATTTAGCGCCGGTGCATCCAAGCGGATGACCGAGTGCAATCGCTCCGCCGTTTACATTTACTATTTCGGGATTTATTCCGAGCGTTCTGACAATAGCCAGAGACTGTGAAGCGAATGCCTCATTGAGTTCAATGAGATCGATATCATTTTGTTTCATTCCGGCATGCTTAAGCACTTTCGGAATTGCTTCGATTGGTCCGATTCCCATGATACGAGGCTCGACACCTGCGACTGCAAAATCAACGAGGCGGGCAATTGGCTGAACATTCAATTGCTTTAACATACGTTCGCTTACAATTAAAACAAAAGCGGCGCCATCGCTCGTCTGTGAAGAAT
>CAZAON010000150.1:0-4785 GCA_964486655.1 uncultured Flavobacteriales bacterium | reverse complement strand
AACCTGTATGTAATATGGCTTTTTAGCAACATCAGTCGTATCTTTTGCATATTTATAGTCCTTCGGAGTTTTAAACATCCGGTTTGGAACTAGAGTGCAAGAACTCATGGCGGCAATGGCCATGAACAACAAAAATTTTCTCATTGGAACGTTTACGGGCAAGTTCTTTATTAACTGTGTTTTTTATAGCTCTTACGAGAGGCTTTTTCAAGCTGGGTTTTGTAAAGTTCTGTCACTTCACGAATCATTCTTGTGAAGTGAAATTTTTCTCTCACATGCTCCCAGCTCTTTTCTCCTAATCGCGCCCGCAATTTATCATCTTCAATCATCCGAAGTAACGTCTCCGAGAAAACGTTATAATCATTGTTGTCAACAAGTAGAGCCGTCTCATTTTTGATTACCACGTTTTCAATTCCGCCTACATTTGTCGAAATGATCGGTTTATTACCTGCCTGGGCTTCAATGAGGCTGACGGGAGTGCCTTCATTATATGAACACAATGCGACTATATCGAGTCCCGCTATGCATACATCAATGTTCTTTAGCCAGCTGCAAAAAGTCAAAGCACTTTTTTTAGGTTCTTTCGGGAAGTAGCAATAGTCCATTCCCAGAGCTTCCGCTTCTTTAATAAGCATTTGTTTGCTTTCACCGTCACCAATGATAAAAAACCTGACTTTCTTCTGTGTTTTCTTTAAAACAGAGTTCGCGCTATTAATAAATAATGAATGATTTTTGACCGGAACGAGTCGTCCGATAATACCTACGGCAATTTCATCGTCTTCAAGCATAAATTTCTGCCTGAAAGTTTTCCTTTTTTCTTCCTGGTTTTCTGTGAAACGGGTAAGATCGAAACCAAGCGGAATAACATGGATTTTGTTTGGCTTGGCAACCTTATACCGATAGGCCAGCTCTTGTTTCTGACGGTCGCTAATTGCAATGATGGCCGAACTTTTTTTGCCTAAATATCTTTCGATCCATAAAAATACTTTTGTCTTAATCGGATGAAAATAGGAGTGAAAAACATGGCCGTGAAACGTGTGAACAATGACCGGAACTTTTTCCTTATAAGCTGCCAAACGGCCCAGTGCACCTGCTTTTGCAGCATGTGTATGCACAATGTCCGGTTTAAAATCACGTATGATTTTTCTTAGTTCGCGATACGATCTCCAGTCTGCAATCGGATTGATGGATCGCTTCATTTCTTTCAGCGAAATAAAGGTCAGACCCATATCATTGACAATATATGCTGAACTTTCTTCAGAATCCTGCTTCGTCCCGGCTACCAATAGAACTTCAAAATCTTTGGAAAGATATTTTGTTAGAATCGCGACATGAAAAGCGGGGCCTCCCAGATTTAATCGGTTAATTATACACAGTACCTTAAGCACGAAATGCGTTTTGTACAAATATAACGGCTCAATCCAAATACAAATGAGGTATTTGGGCGAATTTTACAATAATGATGTTAGAATTCGACATTGATAAAGTTTTTCTATCTTCGCGGCCACTAAAAAAAAGAATACTCATGAATAAAAACATTATTGCTCTTGCCATATGCTTTTGCACGGTAGCTCTGCTTTCTTGCGAAGGTCAGAAAGGTAAATCCTCTGTTAGCCTTAAATCGACTGCAGATTCAGTTTCTTACAGTATCGGTGTTTCGATTGGTTCGAATATGAAAAAAGACGGACTGGATTCATTGAATCTTGAAATCATGAAACAAGGTATCAACGCTGCAATCAATGGTGATAGCCTGTTATTGGATGCCGGTCAGTCACAAGCAGTTATTCAGAATTATCTGACAGCTAAACAACAACAAAAAGGAAATGCAAATAACGAAGCCGCTAAAAAATTCCTTGCTGAGAATAAGAAAAAACCGGGTGTTGTTGAATTGCCTGACGGACTGCAATATACTGTAGTTAAAGAAGGTACGGGTCCGAAGCCAACGGCTAATGATACTGTTAAAGTTCATTATCATGGTACTTTAATTGACGGAACAGTTTTCGATTCTTCAGTTGAAAGGGGAGAGCCGGCTGAATTTCCTGTTAGCGCTGTTATTCCGGGCTGGACAGAGGCATTACAATTAATGAGCGTTGGTTCTAAATACAAATTATACATTCCACCGGCACTCGCTTATGGAGATCGTCAGGCCGGACCGAAAATCGGTGCTAATTCACTTCTGATTTTTGATGTAGAACTTATTAGCATAAACGGTAAATAAGTTTACCACAACATATTCTCAAAAGGCCGCTGGAAAGCGGCTTTTTTTTTGCCCGTCCGGAAAAGCGACAGAAAAAATGCATCACATCTGTGCTATCTAAATCCCGAAAATTTCCCATTCACGGCCCACGTAATTTGAAATTTGTAATTTTTAATTTAGGAACAGTAAAATTTTATCATTGATAATCAGCACTATATGTAATTTTTGCAAAATAATTAGTACTATGTATTGCATAATACCTTTTTGCAACCATATCTTTGCTTCACCAATTAAATGGTAGCACATAGTTCCATACATAAAAATTAAACCAATGAAAACCTCAGTAATTGTTTCAGCAGTGTTGATCGGAGTATCGGCATTTGCATTCGCAGCAGACAATCGTCCGCTCACTGAAAGTAATTCTTTTAATCCGGGAGAATTTTACGGACTAATAGTAAACAACAATTCAAATATCATTTTGACACAGGGCGAAAAGAATTCCGTGAGAATTGAAGGTGAGAAGTCGGTGACGAAGGAAATCCATACAGAAATTCAAAACGGAGCTCTTGTCATTAACGGAGGAACCGTTCCGGCAAACATTTATATCACATGCGAAGATCTTAACATGATTGAATTAAACGGAACGGGAAAAGTTTTAGGAAGAGGAACAATTAACAGCGACATTTTACTATTGAGGCTGAATGGAAGCGGAAGCATGAAAGTGGATATCCGCACTCTTAAGGTAGCGATGATTATCAAAGGTGATGGAAAAATGATTGTCACCGGAAGTACAGGCGAAAGTTTTATAAAGGAATTCGGAAAAGGAAAAATATTTACTGATGGTCTCTTCGCATTTTCTTATACGGAAGATCATTATTCGGCAGGTGGAAAAGCAGACAATAACTCAAACATAAAACTACAGCCGTAATACTTTATTCAACCGGTTTTAATCCGTTTGAATAAATGAGTGTTTCAAATAACAGTTCTACAATGCCACTTGATTTCTGGGTGGTTCACAAAAAGTAAAAAATGACAATGAGCAATAATCTGGAAAATACGCAGGCTCAGATGCGAAGAGGAGTTTTGGAGTTTTGCATCCTTTCCATTCTGTCTCAGGAGGAAGTTTATCCCTCTGATATTATCAGCAGAATGAAGCAATCGAAATTGATTGTGGTGGAAGGTACGCTTTACCCTTTACTTACACGTCTGAAAAATGCAGGACTGCTTCAATACAGATGGCAGGAAAGCAAGTCGGGTCCGCCCCGCAAATATTATTCACTAACCGAATTAGGCAAGAAATTTCTTGATGAGCTTCGTTTAACATGGAACGAACTTGTTGAAGCAGTAAACCTGACCACAAAAAAAACCGATCACAATGAATAAGACCGTCACAGTAAATATAGGTGGTATAGTATTCCACATTGATGAAAATGCTTACGAGCGTTTCAAACAATATCTCGAAGCTATCCGTGTGCACTTTACCGGTTCAGAAGGAAGAGATGAAATTATGCAGGATATCGAAGCACGAATTGCGGAGATGTTCCAGGAGAAAATAAAAGATCATAAGCAGGTAATCACTCTCGAAGATGTGGAAGAAGTCACAACTATTATGGGTAAACCTGAACAGTTTTCCGACGAGGAATCGAAAATAACTTCTGAAACTGAAGATCAGACCGAAGTAAACGTTAAGCGCAGATTATTCAGGGACCCGGACGATAAATTTATCGGCGGTGTTTGTTCGGGAATATCAGCCTATTTCGATATAGATCCGGTTTGGATTCGCCTGGCATTCGTAGTCGCTATGATCGGATGGGGAAGCGGATTGATTCTATACATAATTCTATGGATCATAATTCCGAAAGCGGAAACAACTGCAGACAGATTGCAAATGCGCGGCAGGCCTGTTACAGTCAGTAACATTAAAAGAAATGTTGAGGAGGAACTTGACCAGGTAAAAAAGCGTTTGAACGATATCAGCACAAATAAGAAGCCCGGAAACATTTTTCAGAGATTTGTCGAGGCTATTATTCAACTGGTAAAGTTCTTCTTTCTTCTGGTCGGAAAAATTATTGCGGCGTTTTTCATCTTCATCGGATTAATAATTGTATTCACAATGTTCGTTTCGGTGCTTGCAATTTTACAGGTACCGGGCACGAGTTATCCTGAGGTGCTGAATCAGATTTTTCCGTCCAATTTTCAGCTTGGAATTGCATTGATCGCAGCTCTTATTGTTGTAGGTGTGCCGTTTATCATGCTGGCTTATTTTGGTGCGCGAATATTGTTTAACATCAAAAAGAGTTCGAAGGTGGTAAACCTGAGCGCTTTGGGATTGTGGATAGCCGGACTTGTAGTTTGTATTCTGATGGGTGTTTCTGTGGCAAGAGATTTTTCGGAGAAGAGCAGCATCAGAAAGAATATCAATATTCAGCAGCCTTCGAACAGGACGATGGTATTGAAATTATCGGAATACAGAAACGGGGAGAAGCAATACGAACATTGGGATGAAGAGGAATGGAACGGAGATTTACGGTTGTCTTTAAATAAAGATCAATTGCAGTCACGCGACATAAAACTCGACATCGTTGAGA
>CAZAON010000149.1:0-3979 GCA_964486655.1 uncultured Flavobacteriales bacterium | reverse complement strand
TTGTATCGCCATCAGGCTTTACTTTAATCAGAAACATATCCCATAGGTTCAGTGAATCATTGATATGACTGCTTAATAAAATATAATTGCCATCAGGCGTCTGACGAACACAGGCGCCGATTGCTACACTACCGTAAGTTTTAATAAAAGTATTTTGAGCAGATGAAAAACTGTAAACATTCAGTATTAAGATAATAGTAGTCCAAATTTTATATTGACCCATTTCGATTAATTAGTGATTTTATTTTGATTTTTTTGAAGTTTAAATTATAAACGGTATTTGAAATTTAGGTAAATACCGGATCACTTCAAAATGATTTTTTGGTAAACGTAAATAAATGCAATTGCTGAAATCAATCTCCTGCTTGATTATTATCAGTCTATTTCGACTTCTGAATATTCTTACTCTTTTTATTAATTAATGCACCGGGGTGGTATTCCAGTTTACTTCCCGGCTCAACGACAATTTGTTTCCTGTTTTTCAAATTAATTGTCGAATTCGGATACATTATAAGCTTACTTCCCCTTCGAATAATGATTTGAGCTTTCGGATCAAGATCAATTATGCTTTTCGCCTTCAGTTCAAAAATGCTTTCATTGTCGATAATAATTTTCCCACCTCCCTCGAGATGAATTTTAGAATTTTCCAGACATGTAAAAACTGTAGGCACTGTAAAATTTATGTGAGCTGAATCGGAATAATCATAAGTCGGACTTAGCGATCTGTCAATTAATACTGTTGAGCCATTTTTTATTTTTAATGAATAAGAACTTGAATCAAAATCATTCTGACTAAGTCTGATCGAATCGGCACACCAGCGAACGTCATTTACTACATCATACTTATCCCATCGCACTTCTACTTTAACCGCACCCGGACCGAATTTCTCAGGCAAATAATTTTCCTTTAAAATGGAAATAGAAATTCCGTTCAAATAAATTGTACGGTTCAGATATCCATTCGGCTGAATATTTGTTTTAGCATTAGCTGAATGAGGATTAAGTTTAAGACTGCCTTTGAAATTATCATTCGATGTCAGTGTCATAATGGTAACAGGCGAGGGATTTGTGGAAAGTGATAGTATCTCCTTTCCCTTATCCGGACAAGCACCTTCACATTTAAAACTTGTCTTTTCATTTCCAAACTGACTTCTTTCAAAATGTAAAGTATTTGGTGTCGGATTATTGTCAATGTAAGCTACTCCCTGGTTTGCATCTTTATCATGCAATATTCCTGAACCATCGGTGTTTGGAGCTCCCCATTCGAAACTATATCCGGAAAAAGGATTTGGCTTAGTATTTTTTTCATCCGTTAAATCGAAAGGAACAAATGGGTTATTCCAGACGCATGGAGGTCCTGAGGGAACAATTTTGCCGTACGTAAAATCATGAAAGCCGCTTGCCGAAAGCGGAAACATCCATGATGCAAGTGTATTCGGATCCTTAAACTGAGCTGAATAAATTTCTCCGCCGCCGGTCTCATCATCTTTACCTACCTGTACGGCAGAAAAAACTCCGGGTGTCCAATACTTCCCGCAAACCGGCCAGTTGCCGCAGAATTGTGAATTTGCAAGAGAGTAATTCAGGTTCTGGTCTTCAACACTGCCTGACAACAGCTGGTGATTTTCAATCCACAGATAATTATTCTTTTCTTCTCCCGTAACAGGTTCGTCTGAATTCAAAAAAGAAGATGAACAATTAATATGCGGAAGCTTAATGCGAATAGCATCTCCGCTCGTTACAAAATCACGAAGGACAAATGTTTCAGCTTTAGCGTTTGCCGGAATTTTTAAATCGGAATTGATTTCAATGTTAGTTGTATCGCGAGCACTTATTCGAAGATTCTTGTCCGGAGGATTTGTCCAGTTAAATAACCAGCGATCATATCCGGAAACAACTTGTGAACTTCCGTTCTGACTTTCTATGCCCCATTGTGTCGGCCTGTTCATGAATGTGTGATACGATCGGCCTCCGCCTCCATGCCAGTTATTCCCTCCGAATAATCCATGGAAAAATTCTTCCATGATAAATTTGATGGATGATACATCACCTGTATGACCGAATACAGCTCCCTGATCAATACCCATGGTAGTTGTGAGGTCGGCTGTAGTTGCTAAAATATTTTCTCCGAAACCATTTGCGCCGCCATAGCCGGGGTAATTCTTGATTAAATAAATTACACAGTCGAAACGATTGTTTCCTCCCTCAACGGGCAACTTTGGCTTTCCTACTATAGAGTTATCGGATATTGCATACTTGTCGAATTCCTTTATTGGTGTATTATGTTTTAATGGTAATTCAGGAAACTGTTTTCTGATTTCAGCATTAATAACTTTTGTCCAGCTTACAGGAGAAGATGGAAATTGAACCGGACAAAAGTTGACATGAACGCACTCCTTCAGATAATCCCCGAGTACTACCAGGTTGCCGAACGATGCCTGATACAAATACTTTGAAAAATATTTTACCGGTCCGCCAGCAGGCAGTGTTGCATCGAAATAATCATCAATATTTACGGGAAGTTGACCCGGCGGGAAGCAGGTCTGATTATTTATACTGTCGCACTCGCCGCCATGAAGTTCAACCGGAATAAGAAGAATATGTATTGGCGCTTCTTTAGTATGGGGCGGAAAAATGTAACCGTTGGTGAGATTAAGTTGGGCGTATGAAATATTCGAAATGAAAAAGAAAATTATGAGTGATCTGAAAAATAGGTGCATGGTTATGCTATAAATATTACTCCCTGTTTAAATGATTTAATAAAGATATAAAAAGGGAGTGAATGCAGGTCAAATGATCAATCAAATTGCCCGTAGCAATTATTCAACCCTTTCAGATCCGGATTCAACATGAGAAACCCTAAAACTCATTTACAAACATAAACATCAAGTAAGAAAAGTCTAACACAGAAAGAGTTCAACACTGTGTGTGGCTCAAATCGTTGAATTGAAGTGCATGGCGATTGGTGTTGCTTTTCTGTTACATGGTCCGATTGTTAGGCGGAGACACTGCGAGTCAATTTTAGTTGTCGCGGGCGACAATTCATTTTTCATTCGTCTGACTATATTCCAATATCAATGCAAAATTATTTTCATCCGTAGTTTGGAAAAGTGTAATGTTCGGGTAATATTCTGAGGTGAGAAAGCAAATAATTCCTTTCAATTTATTCCGCGACAAATTAAACATGTCATCGCCGGTTATGTATTCATAGTTCCGGTACTGGTATCTTAGTTGCATTTCCAGATCATAATATTTTTCGGTCTGAATGCTCTGACTTGGATAATATAAAATAATGGTTGTCCGGTCTGTATTGATAAAGTTTCCGAATCCTGAAGTAAGAATCACTCGAATAGAATCGCAGTCGGTATCAACTGCGCGATTGTCCAGGTACTCGGCATCGAAAAACATCCATTCGGGGTAGTCGCTTTTATAAGTTGGTCTGAATCTGCTGTCGGATTTGAGGCGATCGATTTGAACTTTGTTCGGACTACGATATGGTATTCCCAGGAAATAGCGGTCGATGGATTGGGCGTGAATGGAGTTTAAGCTGATGAAAAGAAAGAAGGTTATCAGAAAGCGCATGGGGAATGGGGATTCGAGAATCAAATTTCGCATTAATTTGGTATTTAATGAATGGACTGGCCTGTAGCCTCGACTAAATTGGCTAAAAAGGCCCAAAATCACAGTGTTTTTTTGAATCATTCTTTGCTTTTTATTGATATTTCTTTACTTTTGTCACCCCTAAAAAGGCCTTTTCTGCATGCTCTGGTCCGCCACATTCGGCGGATGGCTAAGGCGGGGAAAGTAGCTCTTCTTACCGGACACCGGAAAGAAGATTTATTCTTCCTTAGCTCAGCTGGTTAGAGCATCTGACTGTTAATCAGAGGGTCCCTGGTTCGAGCCCAGGAGGGAGAGCCAATTCAAGAAGGTCAGCAATTCGCTGGCCTTTCTTGTTTACTCCATTTTGTAATTGCTTGTG
>CAZAON010000148.1:0-8362 GCA_964486655.1 uncultured Flavobacteriales bacterium | reverse complement strand
CTTCCATTTTTGGGCCTTGTAGTTCAACGGATAGAATAGGAGTTTCCTAAACTCTAGATAGCAGTTCGATTCTGCTCGGGGCTACCTGGTACAGTGTGAGTTTGTGTCTTGAGTGTGGTTCTACACACTCGCACTGAAACTCACACTTTTTTTGTCCCTTTATTTTTTTTCAAGATTTTTGATCATAGAGGGTATACTTCTTTATTTATGCAAAATGACTTTCCCCTCTCCGGCTTCCGTTTTTAACAAATAAATTCCGCTTTCAAAGATTCCTGTATTTATCCGCATTTTCTCTCCTGTTATTAATCCGCGCAAAACAACACGACCCGAAATATCCGTAATCGTATAATCTGAATATATTTCTCCTGCCTCACTTTTCAGTATAATAAAGTCAGATGCGGGATTCGGATAAACTTGCAAACGGTTAACTGAACCGAAATCATTTACCGATTGTGTCACAAAATTAAATCCAACATCATCAACAATCAGTCTCGTTCCAAACGAAGGCTCATGCGAACCCGGTTCAACTGTATAGAATGTACCGATGCTTAATGAATAAAAATCGGCCTGTGCTACCATCATGTAATTTATCGGCGCAGAAATTTGAGTATAAGTACTTGTTGAATCTGTTATTAGAATCAGTCCGCTTGCAAGCTGATTCCCCAGACTATCCCACAATGTAATTTCCGCGTAAGCCGTATCTCCGTTTTCCGGAAAATATTTGTAATAAAATCCGAAGTTGAACGGATTCCAGGGATTAAACGGAGTCGCAAATGTCGGGATCAGGTTTGCCAATCCGTATGCGGCAAAAACTGTATCATCATCAACTCCCGCCGCTCCTGATCTGCCCTCGTTCGTCGAAAAGTTCCAGGAATTACTCAGCTCCATCGCCGTGTTTCCGTTATGAGCATCAAATGTCGGCGCGTAGTAGTACGTTCCGTTATAAACGATCGAATCATAGTGTGCCACACCCAGCGAATCAAACCATGCCGACTGGATGTAAACATTTCCCCAATAACTCAGGGTGCCGTCATAATTCAATTGTTCGAAGCCATTGTTGTTGACTGTCTGTGAATTCACTCCTGATGCGGTCAGTAAAAAAGTAAGGAGAATACGGGTAAAACGATTTTTCATTGGACGAGGGGTTTTAGATTTAGTACTGAATTTATTCGGGGTAAATCTAAAGTCATGGGCCCCAAAATGCAAAAAAAACAGGTAAACATGAGGTAGACAAATGAATTAAATCCGTAATCCAAAAGTGAACATAATGGTTTATTTAAGGGATAAAATAAAATCGGTCAGATTATCCTCCGAATTCAGCTGCAACTTCTTCCTCAAACGGTACCTGGCAGTCTTTACACTGTCGGGTGAAATATTCAGGATTGCAGCCATCTCTTTTATGGATAAATTGAGTTTAATGAGGGCACAGATTTTAAGGTCGTTCGGACTAATTTCAGGATAAGCCGCCTTTAACCTCGTATAAAAATTCTTGTTTATGCTTTCAAAATAGGTATTAAAATCGGTCCATTCCTTGTCATGATTTAAACCTTTACTAATGATCTTGTTCAACTGATTATCTTCATTTACCGGATTAACCTGTTCAAGCCTTTCCTTTAACTCCAGCAGCAATTCATTTTTTTGCATCATCTGGATAGCCATGGCGGAAAGCTGACTTTCTTTATACTCCAGTTCATTTCGTAATTGCTGCTCCTTCAATTTTTTCTGCTCCTCCTCCGCTTTAAGGAGTTGCTCCTTCGTCTGCATTAATAGTTTATCACGCTTATTTATCTTTCGGAGAAAAACAATTATTCCGGATGCAATCATTACCAGAAAACAAATAGTACCCCATAAAATATAATTCGTTAGGGCTGCGATGTTTTTTTCCTCCTGTACAATACTCAGCTGTCTGTCCTTTTCAGCAATATCAAATTGAATTTCCAGATTTCTAGTGATTCGATCTTTTTCCCAGATTGAAAGAGAGTCATTCATTGATCTTAGTAACTCCGAATAATTAAATGCGGATGAATAATCACTTTGCATTTTTTTCAGACTTAAAAGTTCATTCAGAGCTTTTAAATAAAAAGATTTATCCGAAAGTTTCTCAGAAATATCCTTTGACCTGAGAAAATATTCTTCAGCTTTCTTAAAGTCTTTTGAAAAATGTAAATTCCATTTACCCAATCCGACCAGCGATTGTGACTGAGCCTGCCTGTTTCCCGTACTGTCGGCTATAAATAATGCTTTCTCGAAATAAGTCAGGCTCTTCCCTGCATTTCCCTTTTCCATTTCAATAATTGCAACATTATTATATGAAGCCGGCAAATAAACATAGCTCTTAGTCGAAATTCTCTCGTCTAGTGCCAGACGATGAAAATACTCTGAGCTATCAGGCATATTGAGGTTCCTGTAATTTTCTCCCAGCGTATTGTATATTAATCCGGCATAAGTTGATGTATCATTAAAAGAAGGAAATCCCTTCAAAGCTTCCTTACTCAGCTCTACTGACTCTCTGTACATTCCCTGCCTGTTCTTAATTGTGCTCATTAATTGAAGGCATTTGCTTCGTCCAGTCAAAGCTTTTTCAGGATTAACTGCCTCAATCTTTTTGAACTCATCCATAGCCATCATGCAGTAATGCAGACCGAAAGTCAGGCTTGAACCATAGGAACAAATGCCCATATACAATAAAGAATTCGCTGAATTTTCATGGTCGCCTTTTTGTTTAGACTCCATGTAGGCCTGGTTGAAAAACCTCAGTGCAGTTGTATCATTATCCTTAACAAGCTCTTCCCAGCCCTTTTCGAACAATCCCACCACCTGGCAGAACGCCGGTTTAATGGTCAGGAAAAATAAAATTAAAACGAAAGAGCGCTTAGTCAAACTGCGTTAAAATTAATTAAGAAACAAAAGTACAATCGAAGTGCATAACTTTTCAATATTAACGTAAAATAATATGACAGGATAAGTTATTTTATCTATATTACTTTTCAGATCTGCCAATGTACGATTGGCAAATATTTTTAAATTTTTAATTATAAATAATATCACATGCGAAATCTCCTGCTTTTCTTCTTTATTTTTTGTCTTCAGACAGCAAAAGCACAGTGGAGCCAGACTAATGGTCCGTTTGGAGGTCCTGTAACCTGCTTGACTAAAAATGATTCTTCTTTATTTATTGGTAGTAATCATGGGATATTCCGGTCGAATGATGGTGGCAACTCCTGGCAAGAAGTAAATAATGGATTAAACATTTATAATAGTTACTCCGGGAATACTAAAGCAATTTTGGCAACGAATTCGGGAATTTATACCAGTCTTTTTTCTTATGGAACATTTAAATCAGTTGACAACGGCAATTCCTGGCAGACAATAAATTTGGGAAGCCCGGGTAATTGGGTTAACTGCTTTGATTCCATCGGTACCGATATATTTGCCGGCACCTATGGTAACGGAATTCTGATTTCAAATGATTCAGGCTTATCCTGGAATCCGATTAATAATGGATTATTGAATTTGAAAATTAATGACATTGCTCACATCGACTCCATACTTTTTGCAGCAACTGACAGTGGAATGTATGCATCCAATAACTATGGAAATAATTGGTACCCGCTTTCAAATGGCCTGAATGATACTTTATTTTATGATATTCATATTTTAGGTACCAGGGTACTTGCCAAATCCATTTTCAAAATATACCTATCAACTGATTCAGGTAATAATTGGACAATCGCACATAATAGCACTTGTAACGGAGGAACTTTTGGTCAGGATGACAGTGTATTGTATTGCGGAAGTAATAATCTATGCAATATAATTTCATCAACAGATTCAGGCAGTACCTGGTTTCAAATACCTAACAATACGTTAAATGACTGCTATAATATTTGTGCATGGAATGGAATAATTTATGCAGGCTCATCGAATTCGGGAATGCACATTTCAACAGATCATGGCCAGTCATGGAATGTAAAAAACGATGGCTTTATACGTACTGACAATTATTATTTACTGAACAATGATGCTGAATTATGGAGTAGTACATCTGCAGGTATTTTCAAAACAATAAATAATGGTTTAACCTGGGATAGTATTGTGTATAATGGAAGAACTTTACATTCCGGCTTTATCAAAAAATTCGGGAATTACATATTTGCTGGCGTTGAGGACGGCATTATCAGATCATCTGATAATGGTAATACATGGAATTTGATGAACCCCTTGGGAAAAGGCCCATTTGTTGTTCAAAACGGAAATTTATTTGCGACCGATATCAATGGAATTCTCGTATCGCCTGATAGTGGAATTACGTGGAATAATGTGAATTCCGCATTAGGCTCATTGGGAATCTTTGAAATGGAAACTAAATTAAATGATCTTTATCTGGGTACGAATAATGGAGTGTACCTTTCAACTAATCAGGGAGTTTCATGGCAACAAATAAATAGCGGATTGCCGGGCAACTCATACGTAAATAAAATTGCTATAAAAGACTCGACTCTATTTTGCATTTCCAACTATTCAATTTATCGTTCAGATAATAATGGTTTATACTGGAATATTAAAAATTTCGGAGTGGAACTTTATCAATTTTTTGATTTGTGGGTAAATGGATTCGAAATTTATGCTGTAGGAAATTATGGTGTATTTGTTTCTCTCAATAATGGTGATTCATGGTCTCCCTTTAACGATAGTTTAGAAAATTTTGCATACTATTCTTCTGCGATAACAATTTTCAATAATAAATTATTTCTCGGAACCGGATATGCCGGTGTATGGAAACACCCTTTATTTTCTTCAATAATTTCAGGGCGGATTTATAAAGACAGTAACAATAATTGTATTAGTGATTCAAGTGAAGCCGGATTGGCCAAGTTTGGTCATTCATACTGGATGCCAAAAGCATCAAAACAAGGAGTCTCTTATTTTGGTGTTCCGGATACTAATGGATATTATGCCATAAAAGTTGATGTCGGCACTTATGATGTTTCTCTGATTAATCCGGCCCCTGTCTATTCAATCACATGTCCTCCATCTCAAAACTATAGTTTAACAGTCTCTACTCCTACCGATACGGTCAATAGTATTGACTTTGCCCTGGAACCAAATTTTCTTTGCAGTAGAATGAGGACATATGTATCAGCAACACGATTCAGGCCATGCATAAACTCATATATTATTGTTGAATATTGTAATGAAGGAACTATTTCGGAACCGAACGCAGTTCTCACACTTAATCTTCCTGTTGAGTTTACTGTATTAAACAGTTCAATACCCTGGAATTCTGTTTCAGGAAATTCATACACCTATAATATCGGCCTGGTTCAACCCGGTGCATGCGGTTCAATTATTATTTTGGTTGATGTATTATGTGACCCTGCTGCTTTGACAAATGCAACACTTTGCATTCGTTCCGAAATATCGCCTGCTGAATTTTGCATTATTGATTCGACATGGGATCAGAGCAGTGTGCTGGTGGATGGAGTCTGTTTAGGTGACACTTCTATATGCTTTACAATCGTAAATAATGGGAGTGATATGCAGGGCTCAAGTCAATGGAGACTTTATGCCGATAATATTTTAATTCAACAGGACTCATTTCGGTTAATGGCCGGGCAGGATACAACTCTTTGTTTTATTCCGACCGGACAGACATTCAGATTGGAGGCTGATCAGCGTCCGAATCATCCAGGAAACAGTCATCCGAATATGAGTATAGAAAGATGTGGAATTTTGGGGCCATTCCAGAGTTATTCGCTCGGACAAATTTTAACTAATTCTTTAAACAACGGACTACCCTATGTTTCTGATTATTGTGCTGTAATACGAAATGCAAATGATCCGAATGAAAAAGGAGTTGTTCCGGCCGGACTTGGGTCGCATCATACTATAAATGGAAACAACAGACTAGAATACAAAATAGACTTTCAAAATACAGGAAATGACACGGCATTTGTCATCGTCATAAAAGATTCCATTGATGTTAGTGCCTTAGACATTGCAACAATTGACCAGGGAACCTCAAGTCACAACTTCACTTTTTCAATTGAAAGTCCGAATGTCTTAGTGTGGACATTTAATAATATTTATCTGCCCGACAGCAATATTAATGAACCAATGAGCCACGGTTTCGTTAACTTTAGCATTAGTCCGTTTCAGAATCTGACGTCGGGTACTATAGTCAGGAATAAAGCTGAAATATATTTTGATTTTAATCAGCCTGTTATTACAAATTCAGTTTTTAATACCATCTGTAAAAATTCACCTCCGTTAATTTCCTTTGATGGAATAGATCTTTTTACCATTCCATCAAATTCCTATCAATGGTACTTTGGAGGAAATTTAATTGTCGGAGATACGAATCAGTATTGCACACCATCTTTTAACGGACTCTATACGGTAGAAATTTCAGATGCAAACGATTGCGTTTCCTATTCCGATACTTTCAATCTGGTTACGCTGGGCGTACCGGCTATTACCAATTCAAATTTCAAAGCCAGGCTTTACCCGAATCCGTCGAATACCTATTCGACATTATCTGTAATACCTGCTGTTTCCGGTAAAATTTTTATTTCTGTTATGGGAACTGATGCGAAAGAGCAACTTTTATTGACTGAACAACTAGCTCTTGCGAATCAGCTAATGGAAATTCCGATAGAGACAAAGCTCAAGCCGGGTGTTTACATTCTTAAAATTACAATTGGCGAACAACAGGAACATTTACGGTTTGTGGTAATGAATTAGTCATTTTAAAGCCAATCAGATTCTTGACTTTTTTATTCTTTAAAATATTTCTTGAGCCGAAATATAAGCTTGTGAATTCTTATGATTCCTAAAGTTTTATTGTTGAAAACGAACATAACTCCTGCTTCGTTTTAAAAGAATAAGTAACCATATTTACAAACCTGGCCAAAAGGTTTTGAAATTCCTTAGAATTATCCCATACTCAATTTGAAGAAACTACTCTATATACTTACCGGACCAATTGTAGGAGCGATTATTTACTTTTTGGCAAAGCAAAGTAATATTGATGATATTCTTTGCCGGATGATTTTTGTGACGATTTGGATTGCAACATGGTGGGTGATTGGCGCAGTTGATATCGGAGTAACTTCTCTTCTCCCCTTTTTCTTAATGCCATTGCTCGGAATAATGAAAACCGATGATGTTGCCATGCAATACATGGAGCATACGATTTTTCTTTTCATCGGCGGATTTATTTTAGGTTTTGCTATGGAAAAATGGGATCTGCACAACAGGATTGCATACCGGATTATGCTATTTACAGGAAGCACTCCCTCAAGAATTCTTGCAGGGATAATGTTGACAAGTTATTTTATTTCCATGTGGATGTCGAATACATCAACTACTCTTATGCTTCTGGCCGCCGTAATTGCAATCATAAATCAGAAAGAATTGTTTGAAGAAAAGATACGCGCGAAAATGGCAGCAGCTCTGCTCATTGGATTGGCCTATAGTGCAACTATCGGGGGAATGGGAACTCTTGTCGGCACACCAACGAATATGATTTTCGCGGGATATTGGGAAACACATTTCGCTACTCATCCTCCCGTAACTTTTTTAAGCTGGTCGGCATTCGCCTTTCCCCTATCATTGCTCTTGTTGGCATTTACTTACTTTATGTTACGAATTTTTTTCTTCCGGAATATTCCCTTGCAAGACTCAGGAAAAAAATTCATTCAGGAAAAATATAAGAGCCTCGGTCCGCTTACCTATGAACAGAAAGCTGTTATTGTTGTTTTTTCCATTACCGTTTTTCTTTGGCTTACCAGAAGCGGATTTAATTTCGGAACTTTAAAAATTCCGGGATGGGAAATCCTTTTTCCTAAAGGTTATATAAAAGACAGCACAGTGGCAATATTAATGGCAACTGTGTTGTTTTTGATTCCGTCAAAAAAATCAAAGGGTAGTTTTATTCTCGAATGGCCGGATATTGTACGTCTCCCTTTAAGAATAATATTATTGTTTGGAGCAGGATTTGCTCTGGCGGAAGGATTTGAAATAACCGGGCTAGGATCGTTTCTGGCAGGGAAATTAGCTTTCTTCAAATCGTATCCGTTATGGATGATTGTTTTGATGGTTGCCGTAACAGTTACTATACTGAGTGAATTCACTTCGAATGTAGCAAGCATTACGCTCATGCTGCCGGTGCTGAATTCTTTATCAGAAGCCGTGGGTGTTGATCCTTTTTTATTAATGATGCCGGCCACCCTGGCTGCTTCATTCGGATTTATGATGCCGGTCGCCACAGCACCCAATACCATTGCTTTTTCCACAGGGCATATTCGTGTAAGAGATATGATGAAAACCGGACTTATATTAAACCTGGTTTCTATTTTTG
>CAZAON010000147.1:0-2342 GCA_964486655.1 uncultured Flavobacteriales bacterium | reverse complement strand
GGTTCTATGGCAAATGGTAAATATATTTTAAAAATAAAAACAGAAAAATTTAACTATTCGAGGTATTTTATGAAGTCAGAATCCAGAAATTAATTTTTTTGAATTCTATCAATACAAGACGTGCTGCCAAGAAATAAATTATTAAAATTACCTGGTAATTATAAAGTGGGTGTTGTCTGAACGTAAGCTCGGAAAATTCTTCGAAAAGTAAGGTGTTCACTTTGTAAATCATCAAACTGAAAAATAAATATTAAGAACTTATCACCGGGTCTTTATTTTATCTATGACGAATTCGGAAACGTTGAAAAATTTATCAGACTATGAAAAGAAGTTTCTTGCTAATTTTTTTTATTTTACCGTTGATGCTGGCCTCTCAACCGCCGACCATTCAATGGGAAAAATCGTTTGGTGGTACAAATGATGATTTATTTAACTCCATGTGTTTAACCCGTGATTCAAATATCGCATTAATAGGTTATACGAGTTCAGCCAATGCATACATTGTAAATAATCATGGTTCAAACGATGTTTGGTTGATGAAAATTGATTTGTCAGGGAATTTAATTTGGAACAATTGTTATGGAGGCCAAAGCATTGAAAAAGGATATAATCTGAAAGAAACAAATGACAGCGGGTTTATTATTATTGCAGATGCAAGAGTAGATGACGGGCAGGTTTCAGGGGTACATTGGTCAACTGAATACTGGGTCGTTAAAGCCGACAAACAAGGCATCTTTGAATGGGGCAAATGCTTTGGAGGTAGCGGGGGTGATGATGGCAGAAGTATTATACAAACTGCTGATTCAGGTTATTTTATTGTTGGAGAATCTGAAAGTGGAGACTTTGATGTCCCGGGAGGACATCTAAATGGGGATCTATGGGTTTTAAAATTATATCCTGACAGCAACATCCAATTTTCGGAAACCTTTGGCGGTAATGGACCTGATGGAGCTATGGGAAAGGAGTCATGTATTCAAACTTCAGATGGAAGTTATTTGGTGGTTTCAAATAGTAACTCCACTGATGGCGATGTTACCGGCAGTCATGGTGGAGCTGAAGCATGGGTGACACGTATTAGTGCAACCGGTCAGCTTTTATGGCAACGATGCTACGGTGGAAGTGGTTTGGAAAATGGCTTTGCAATTTTACCGGCTGCTAATAATGGTTTCATTGTTGGTGGTACAGCAGATTCAAATAATGGTGATGTAAGTAATCCCATTGGCGGGGGAGATTTTTGGTTGTTTAAGGCAGATAGTTCAGGAGTAATACAATGGGAAAAGTGTTATGGAGGAGGAGCAACAGAAGAAATATATAGCATTGTAAATACATCGGATGGAGGTTATGCATTGGCAGGCTATAGCAATGGTAATGGAGGCCAGGTTTCAGGTGTACATAGTTTTTGGCATGACTTCTGGGTAGCAAAAATTGACAGCGTTGGAAACTTTGAATGGGGAAAAGCTTTAGGTGGAACAGAAACAGATAATGCCTATGCAATCGTTCAATTATACGACGGTAGTTTTATTGTAGCCGGTTCAATAAAATCCAATGATGGAGATGTATCGCAAAACTCCGGCGGCATAGACGCCTGGGTCGTCAAACTCTCCCCACCGGGCTTAAACATCAAAGCCCCCGAATATTCCATCATGGATATTTCAATTTTTCAGCAGGGAAATTCAGTAATCAGTCGTTTCTTTTCCAGAGTTAATGAAGATGTTAAAATGGAAATTTACAATCTCGCAGGTCAGAAAATTGCAGAGCAAAAAGTCAGAGTTAATGAGGGAATGAATTATTTTTCGATGCCGGGAAATTATAAGGCTGGGAGTTATTGTTTGAAGATTGGGGGAGGGAAGTTTTCGCAGAGTAAGACGTTTGTGATAGTAAATTAATGAGAGGGTAAGATCTTTTATTTTTAATTTTTCATTCCGTTTCTATTGACCACAACGGCTCAATGGCACAAGCAAAAATGGTATTTGCCTAATTAAATCTTATTTCTCCATTTTTCTCTGAGTCTTCCGTGCATCTTGGTAATTTTTAGCTACGAATTGCAAGAATAGCATCACACAACTCCGTGCTCCTCTATGTCCTCTGTGCCTCCGTGGTGAATCATTTCAATTTCACCTCGTAACAACAACCTTCCTAATATCCGAATAACTCTCCCACTCAACTTTCAAAAAATAAATCCCTGGATCATCTATATTAATTTTCGCAGGCAAATGAGAGTGGGTGTCAAAAACAATTTTTCCGGTTAAATCATAAAGACGAATACTACACTCGGAATTTAAATTCGAAGATATATTTAGTATTCCTGTAGTCGGATTGGGATAGGTAAGGAGTGATGTCTT
>CAZAON010000146.1:0-7647 GCA_964486655.1 uncultured Flavobacteriales bacterium | reverse complement strand
CCGATATTTTCATTTGAAGACGTTTCTTATTATTTCGCCATTCCTGCCAATATCGATTCATTGATCCAAAAACCATGGACAGTCTTTACATATATGTTTTTCCATTGGGATGTCATGCATATTCTGTTCAACATGCTTTGGCTGTTCTGGATGGGAAGAATTTTCCAGGAATATCTCGGTAATAAAAAGCTTATTGGGGTTTATATTCTTGGCGGACTGGCCGGCGCGTTATTCTTTGTTCTTGCTTATAACATCTTTCCGTTATTTCAAAGTTCTCTGCCCGCGGCATTCGCATTAGGCGCTTCCGCAAGTGTTCTTGCAATTACCGTTGCTACTGCTACTCTTCTGCCCGAATATCCGATTCAGCTTTTATTATTCGGAACCGTAAAATTGAAGTGGATCGCACTCATCTCTATTTTACTGGATTTGATTAGCATCAGCGGATCGAATGCAGGTGGTCATATCGCTCATCTCGGCGGTGCTTTGTTCGGATTTATCTATATCAAACAATTGCAAAAAGGCCGTGATCTTGCAGGTTGGTTAATAAAATTATTCGAACGATTGACTCCTAAACCTCGTATGCGTGTTGCTTCATCGCGTACAAAAAAAGGTGACGAGGAATTTATCATTAACAAAAAGGCTAAACAGGAAAAAATGGATGACATTTTAGATAAAATCAGCAAGTCAGGGTACGGAAGTCTGACCCAGGCTGAGAAAGACTTTCTTTTCCAGATCAGCAAAGAAAACTGAACGGTAAAAAGCCCGCATGCTCAGAAAAATAATCTGGATACTGAATATCCTCGCCGTTGCCGGACTCATTCTCGCATTGTCAGCGTCATGGGTCAGTCCGGCTACCGTATGGTGGATCGCTCTTTTCGGATTAGGCTTTGAAATACTTTTCGCCATTAACCTTCTTTTTGTGAGTTACTGGCTTCTCATGCGCGAGAAAAGATATCTGCTTTCACTGGTATTTATTATTCTCGGACTTGGAAAAATATTCGGGATTGTACAATTCAATTTTTCATCCCGCGATGAATCCGCTTTAAAAGAAGAAGGATATTTTAAGACAATGAGCTTCAATGTAAGGCTTTTCAACCTCTATAACTGGTTCCATAACAAGGAAACCAGGCAAAACATTTTCAATTTCTTACAAAAGGAAAATCCCGATATCGTTTGTTTTCAGGAGTTCTATTCATCCGACCGCAAAGAACAGGGATTTCGAAATGTCGATACATTAAAATATTATCTCGGATGCCAGTATTCGCATATCGAATATACTCTTACACTTCGAAAAGACGATCACTGGGGAATAGCCACATACAGTAAATTTCCTATAGTCAGAAAAGCCGCACGACGTTTTTCGAAAAAAGGCGGAAATTTTTTCCTGATGACGGATGTGAAGATCGGGAATGATACGATACGTGTTTTCAATACTCACCTCGAAAGCATTCGATTCAACTGGTCTGAATATAAGTTTATCGAAAATCTCAATAACGATGACGTCGAACAGGACGAGATCGAAGGAAGCGTCACCATTCTTCGTCACCTGAAGCGCGCATTCGTAAAACGCGTTCGCCAGGTCGAAGTCTTGCACGATTCAATTAAGGCAAGTCCGTACCCCGTTGTACTCTGTGGCGATTTTAATGACACTCCTTCATCGTACACATACGCCATTTTATCAGATCATCTTCAGGATGCTTTTCGGGTAAGCGGTAATGGTGCAGGTAAAACCTATGCCGGACCATTTCCGTCTTTTCGGATCGATTATATTTTTCACGATCCGAAACTTACATCTGCTGCTTACAGGACAATGAAAGAAAAACTTTCGGATCACTATCCGATATCGTGTATGATGAAGGTGGAGAAGTGAGCGGCAGGTTTTGGGTTTCGGGTTACGGGTTTCGGGTTACGGGTTTCGGGTTTCGGGTTTGGGTTTCGGGGTCGCGAAAAAAGCTTAAATTCGCGCGATGAATCCAACGGTCTCTTTTTATACGCTCGGCTGCAAATTGAATTTTGCCGAGACTTCTACCATTGGACAACAGTTAAAATCAGCCGGTTTCATTAAAAAGGACTTCGAAGAGGGCGCCGATGTAGTCGTCATCAACACCTGTTCCGTCACCGAAAATGCCAATCGCGAATGCCGGATGATCGTTCGCCGGGCACTTCAGAAAAATCCGGACTCATTTATTGCTATCATCGGATGTTATGCTCAGTTGAAGCCCGAAGAAATCGCATCAATCGAAGGTGTGGATCTGGTTTTAGGCGCGAAAGAAAAATTCAACCTGACTGAATACCTCAACGACTTTAAGAAAAATAAAATTGCCGAAGTTCACTCCTGTACAATCGGCGAGTCAAATATTTTCCATGCGGCCTACTCTACTGCCGAACGCACGAGGGCTTTCCTGAAAGTTCAGGATGGCTGTGATTATCCATGCACGTATTGTACGATTCCGCTCGCACGTGGCGCAAGCCGCAGCGCTTCCATCGAAGAAGTTGTCGCAAATGCAGAAGCCATCGCAGCTCAGGGCATTCGTGAGATTGTTCTAACCGGAGTCAATATCGGTGATTATGGTATCATGAAAGTAGATTCACCGAGAGAAAATACGTTTTTACAGTTGATTACCGAACTCGATAAAATTAAGGGTATTGACCGCTTCAGGATTTCATCCATTGAACCGAATTTACTTTCCGATGATATCATCGAATTTGTCGCCGCTTCAAAACGGTTCGCTCCGCATTTTCATATTCCGATGCAATCAGGAAGCGATAAAATACTCGGACTTATGCGCCGCAGGTATAAAAGGAATTTATATCAGGCCAGAGTAGAGAAAATTAAATCGGCGATGCCACATGCCTGTATAGGTGTCGATGTTATCGTCGGTTTTCCAGGCGAGACAGAAGAAGATTTTCTTGAAACATATAATTTCATAAATCAGCTCGATGTTTCCTATCTGCATGTGTTCACATACTCTGAACGTGAGAATACGCCGGCCGCGGAAATGAACGGAGTTGTTGATGTTGCTGTTCGCAAGCGTCGAAACAAAATGCTCAGAATTTTATCGGAGAAGAAAAGACAACAATTTTACAGAAGTCAGTCGGGACTGACACTTACAGCGCTCTTCGAACATACCACCGATGAAGAAAATAACATGCTTGGATTCACGGAGAATTATGTGAGGATCAAGATGCCGGCTCAAACAACATTTATGAATGTTCCGCTCAAAGTAAAACTTCAGGAATATGATGGTTCAATTGCTGTACAGGTTGCGCTGACTGATGCCGCCTATACAGTGCATGTTTAATTTATTATAATACTAACTAACGCTATGTATCCAGGGATATCGGACCTTTTTAATGATTTGTTTGGTACACATTTTACCTCGTCGTTTCCGCCTTCTTTCGGTACTCTTGTTGCAATTTCCTTTTTATTCGGTGCGTGGACACTCGGTCAGGAATTAAAAAGAAAGGAATCGCAGGGATTGCTTTTGCCCGTCGTCAGAAAAGTTGTGGTTGGGAGTCCGGCTTCTGTTTCCGAATTGTTCTGGAATGCATTGTTTGGTTTTTTTATCGGATATAAAATCGTATTCGCGTTTCTGAACTCCGACGAATTTTTTGCTGATCCGCAGGGATCGATACTTTCGATGAAGGGTAACCTTCCTGCCGGACTTATTGCCGCTGCAATTTTCGGCTACTGGAAGTATCAGGAAAAGAACAAAGTAAAATTACCAAAGCCTGTCGTCAAAGACGAAGTAGTTTATCCGCATCATATGATATCGGAGTTTACGATGGCCGCGGCTTTTGGCGGATTGTTGGGCGCTAAAATATTTCACCTACTGGAATACTGGGATGAATTTATTGCTGATCCGGCCGGAATGTTTTTCAGCGGCAGCGGATTGACCATGTATGGCGGACTGATCGTTGGTGGAATTTTTGTTTTGTATTACGGTTATAAAAACGGCATCAGACCGTTACATCTATGTGATGCCGCCGGTCCGGGATTAATGCTTGCTTATGGCATCGGAAGATTAGGCTGCCAGATAGCGGGAGACGGTGACTGGGGAATTGCAAACACGGCTCCGAAGCCGGCAATCATGAGTTTTCTGCCTGACTGGTTCTGGAGTTATACCTATCCGAATAATGTTGTTAACGAAGGCATACCGATTCCGGGTTGCGTGGGACACCACTGTAACCAGCTTGCTATCCCGGTTTTCCCGACACCACTTTATGAAAGCATCGCTTGTATTTCCCTGTTCTTCGTGCTTTGGTGGATGAGAAAAAGAATACATGTACCGGGACTATTATTTTCCTGGTTCTTTTTATTCAACGGCATAGAACGATTCTGGATTGAAAGTATTCGCATCAATTCCAAGTATCACTTTGCCGGACTGGATTTTTCACAGGCGCAGTTGATTTCATTATTGTTAATCATAACCGGACTGGCCGGGATAATTTATTTCAGATCGCGTGCAAAACATCTCGCCGAAGCTTGAGGAAATATGTAAGGAAGTTACAAAGCTGACAAAGTCCGTCAGACTTTTTATCCTGAACGAACGTAAAGCATTCAAGTCATCCTCCATTGAAATCAAGGGACACAACGATCTTGTTTCTTATGTGGATAAGACAGCCGAAGAAATGATCGTTAACAGACTGAAACCGTTAATTCCAGGAGCAGGATTTATTACGGAAGAAAATACGGCAACCATAAAGGGTGAGCGTTTTAACTGGATCATTGATCCGCTCGACGGCACAACCAATTTCATTCATGGTATGCCGAATTTCTGCATCAGCATTGCACTCACCGATAGCGAAGAATTAGTTCTGGGAGTAGTTCACGAATTAAATTTCGACGAATGTTTTTATGCATGGAAGAATGGCGGCGCTTTCATGAATGCCGAACCTATTCATGTTAGTGAAGTAAAAAAATTATCGGACTCATTACTGGCAACGGGATTTCCTTATTACGATTACGGGAGAATGAAACCGTATATGGAAGTATTCGATCACTTCATGCGAAACACACACGGACTTCGTCGCCTGGGTTCAGCCGCAGCTGATTTAGCGTATGTTGCCTGCGGAAGATTTGAAGCGTTTTATGAATATGGATTAAGTCCGTGGGATGTTGCCGGCGGAGCATTTATTGTCAAAGAAGCAGGCGGTGTAGTGATGGATTTTTCGGGTGGTAAGGATTTTGTTTTTGGGAGGGAGTTGGTGGCGGCGAATGGATTTGTTGGGGAGGAGATGCTGGAGGTGATTGAAAAATATTTTGGGAAATCCGGTGATTAAAGTTTAGTGTGAGTAAAAGGCGGATTGAAAATCCGCAGTGATGCTTCGCAGGATTGCAAATCCTGCGGGGCGGCACATTTAAAAAAACTGTGTAAGTAAAAAGTGTAGTGTAAGTGTAAGTGTAAGTGTAAGAGTAAGAGTAAGTGTAAGTTTTGAAAATTAGAATGTAATCTCACCTCTTTCAATCTGCCCCACAATATTCTCAATCGCCTTATCAGCGCCCTCAGGATCGTATTCACTCTTCAAATCATGTCCGAACAATTTCGCTACACCCTGGGCGAAGAATGCATTCAGTGAACCTTTTAAACTTTTGATTAATTCGTAGGATGTATTTCCTGTTTCGCGGTCGATAAGCTTTATTAAAACTTTTCCCTGGTTAATGCTGAGCTTTTTTATCTGCTCTTCAAAATCTTTTCGCACCTGCTCCTCCACACTCTTTTTATATCGTCGGCGTTCGCGGTCGCTTTTCATTTTGGCCATGTCTGCATTCATCTGGTTGAGCTTCACAGCCGCCAGTCGGGCATAAGGATAAACTTTAATTACATTGAAACGAAGCCGGTAATATGCCTGCAGATTTTTCAGATACTCATCCCCTCCTGCCGCTTCAATATTTATGATGGGCAGATTTACAACGGGAATCGTATCATCTCCTTCAACGATATAAGGAACCTTGTACCCGCCATCTTTCAACTGTATCGGCTGCTGCGCATAAACTTTGCACGTGAAAAAAATCAGAAAAAATACGCAGCACAGTAATTTCATTTGAACGATTCTCTATTCGGATAAACGATTTTGTTTCCATTTAGAAACAGTTACCGGCTGTTGAATATTGTATGTGGAATTAGCTGAGACGCTTTTCATGTATTTTGAGGCCAATACGGCCGCTATTTTCATTTCATCTTCAGAAAACTTCCGTTGCTCTCCGGGCTTGAAATAATTCTGTACAAAGTGAGTATCGAACTTGCCTTCGATAAATGCGGGATGATTCATCACAAACAAACAGAACTTTAATGTTGTTTCCACTCCGCTAATCCGGTAATCGTCTATCGCACGCTTCATACGATCGATTGCTTCGGTTCGGTTATTACCGTATGTGATAAGCTTGGAAATCATCGGATCGTAATAGATCGGAATTTCCATTCCTTCTTCATAGGCATCGTCGACTCTCACACCCGGACCTTGCGGAATTTTGTACGCCGACAAGCGTCCTATATCGGGAAGGAAATTATTTTCGGGATCTTCGGCATACACGCGAATTTCTATCGAATGACCGTTAATCGTCAGGTCTTCCTGCTTGTACGAAAGCATCTCTCCTCTTGCAATTTTAATTTGCTCCTTCACAAGATCCAGTCCGGTTATATATTCAGTCACCGGATGCTCAACCTGCAAACGCGTATTCATTTCAAGAAAATAAAATTTCAGATTCTCATCGAGTAGAAATTCAACTGTTCCGGCTCCCGAATATTTACACGCCTTGGCAATTCGAACCGCGCACTCTCCCATCTCCTTGCGCAAAGCCGGTGTTAACACGCTGGACGGTGCTTCTTCAACTACTTTTTGATGACGTCGTTGAATGCTGCACTCGCGTTCGAACAAATAAACTGCATTGCCGTGATTATCGCCCATCACCTGAATTTCAATGTGACGGGGCGATGCAACATATCGCTCAATAAATACGGCTCCATCGCCGAATGAAGATACGGCTTCGCTAACGGCAAGGTTCATCTGCTCTACAAATGTTTCATCGGAACGAACAATTCGCATTCCCTTACCGCCTCCTCCTGCCGATGCTTTGATCAATACCGGATAACCGATTCCTGCCGCAATTTTTCTTGCCTCCTGAACATCCGTAATCGCTTCGTCTGTTCCCGGTACAAGCGGTACATTATGATTCTTTGCTGTCGCCTTCGCTCCAAGCTTGCTGCCGACCATTCGCATGGAAGCGCCGGTCGGACCGACAAACGTAATTCCTGCGGCTGCAACACTGTCTGCAAACTCCGCATTCTCCGATAGAAATCCGTAACCCGGATGAATGGCATCCGCACCGCTTTGTTTTGCAGCCGCAATTATTTTTTCGCCTACCAGGTAACTTTGCGACGATGCGGCCCCACCAATGTGAATGGCTTCATCGGCATATCGCACATGCATGGCATTACGGTCGGCATCCGAATAAACAGCGACTGTTTTTATGCCCATTTCACGGGCCGAACGCATGACTCTGATTGCAATTTCTCCGCGATTGGCTACAAGAATTTTTTTCATAAAGTGAAGGTACTAAAAGAGAGACTGTACAGACGTTCAGGCATCAGGCCTTTGATTCAGTAATGTAACCGATAATGCGATAAAGTAACTTCGCTAAATTAT
>CAZAON010000145.1:0-6807 GCA_964486655.1 uncultured Flavobacteriales bacterium | reverse complement strand
GACACTCTTCATATTGTGTGGGCTATGATGACTCTTGTATTCAATATGTTGCTGATGGGTTACGGAGCAGCAGCATTAGGAAAAAAGTTCCGGCTCTATACCATTGCAACGTGGATCATCTTTGTCATTTTCGGTGTTTTGACATTTATGGAGTCACCCGGAATTGATGCAGGTATGCCGACACCACATATAGGACTTTGGGAGAGAATTAATATGGGTGCTTTCCTGTTGTGGGTTGTTGTTTTTGCAAATGCATTACTTCAGAGACAAGCAAATAGAAAAGCGGCCATGATTTAATTCATGACCGCTTTTTATTTCAGATAATTTTAGTTTTATTCAACAACAACAATCTTCCTGTTCAATTGCATTTCCCCCGCTATAATTTTACACGTATAAACTCCTGCAGGATATGCCGACACATCGAAACTATATAGGCTGCTGCCGGAACCTTTAATTTTTGAATCAACCAGTTTCCCGCTCACATCGTAAAAATCAAAGCGAATATTTTTGGATGCAATTGTTCCTTTCATCTCGATAGAAATTTTATTATTCGAAGGAGACGGATAGAAATTACCTGCAAAATCATTCGCTGAAATAGGTTCAAGTCCGGTTACCTGGAGCGAACTTATCTGTAAACGAATCATCGGATCTCTTGTCTCACGATAACGAAGTATAGACCAGCCTCCGAGAATTTCGTACGAACGGTTGCACACAGGACTTGTGGTGTCGGTTCCAATCATAATTCCATCCCCCGACATCAGCCATTCAACGAAAACGGAGCCGCTGTCAACCAGCAACGGATTTTGTAATGTAAACGAGTTCCATCCACCTGCAATTACTGATACTGCAGGCATGTAGGCAGAATCAAGCAAGGTGCCCGGAGTGCCGTTCGGTCCGTCGTCATCAAAAATTAATCCCGCAAATGCCGCATTCGCCGGATTCGATGAAATAAAGAATTCCATTTTATGAATGTAGCACGGATAAAACGGCGGAATAATTTCAACACCAACTCCGGCATTACCGCCGCTCCATGAAATTCCGTCACCAACGGGAACTGCAAAATTTCCCGTGTAACTTAGTGGAATAAGTATATCGGTTGTATCAACCACAACTAACTCTACAGCTTTCTGGTCGTTGGCGGAAGTAAAATCACCCGACAAAGATGTCGAAGTTTTAAATGAATAAGTTCCGGCAACTGTCGGACTAAATAAACTCAGTGAAGTGAAATCGGCATTTTGCTGTGGAGCCAGATTAAAGGCAGTGTCGTTTTGCTGGGCCTGTATTACATTTGAACTATTAACGGTACGCATAAACACGGGAACAGTATCGAGTGTTTGATTGCCTGAGTTTGAAACTCGTGTATTCATCGTAAATGGATTGCCGTCTTTCGAAAGAAACAAAGCTCCGTTGTCAGGATTGTTATTATATATTGTTGCAGCATCGCTAACAATGAATGTGGTAGAAGCCGGGTAATAAAATTTTATCGCATAACCTGATACCGGATATGTATTGAATGAATGTTGCAAACCAATCACACCCGAACTGTTTTCAATTCCAATCGACAGATAATCCGTCAGAGCAGGAGACGTTCCGGTCTGATCCTGATATTGAAATGTAATCGAACTGTCGGAGCTTGTTAAAATCATCTGGAATGTATTCGATCCCGTGTAGGTCGGAGTTGAGTTAATCCAGAAAGGAACATTAATGTATGAAACAATTAATGTGTCGGCATTGTTAGTCCAGTACCAGCACTCGCCTGTATTTCCAACATCGGCGAAAGTTAAATCACTCATGAATGCTCCGATAAAATCATTCGGCAGAAACTGAGAAGGAATGGATGGAAACGGAGAAGAGATAGCACCGTTATTGAAAATGATGTATCCGTTCGACCCCACTAAAAAATCAGAAACTGAATACCAGTAATAAGGAAACTGAAAACCCATCTGATAAGATTGTGATGTGTTATCGTCCGCTAATCCGGTTACCTGAACGGCATCAAGAAAAGTTGTAATGTCTATCCAGTTGTAAGCCGGACCGATAGAGTCATTACTATCGCGCCAGGTGTAACCAAATGCATCAGGACCTCCTGATGTTTGTGCTGTTGCTGCTAAACATGAAAACAAGAACAGAGAGAGTAGTAGTTTTTTCATAGTTGTGCGTTTTTAGTTAACATCAAATTTATAATTTCTGATATTATCTACAACACAAAAAATGAAAACCACAAAAAGTCCTTTTTTAAGAGGGAAATTGCATTACTGGCATGTGTTGTTGAAGCAATTTCCGGATGGACATACATGTCCGCAGGTGCCGCAATGGTTCGGATTGTTTGACAGATTTACTTCGCAACCGTTCGCAGTTATTCCGTCACAATTTGCGAAGCCCGGATTACATTGAGAAATCACACATACACCTGCCTGACAAACACTAAATGCATTTGGGAAATTACATGTAATTCCGCATCCCCCGCAATTAGATAAATTTGTACTAAAGTCGGTCTCACACCCGTTGTTCGGATTTCCGTCGCAGTCTCCAAATCCGGGAAGACATTCAAAATAACAAAATCCTTGTTGACAGGCAGGAGTTGCGTTAGGTCTGGCAGGACAAACGATGTTACAGTTCCCACAATTTGAAGGCGACGAATATAAGTTTACTTCACATCCGTTGGCAGTTAGATTATCACAATCAGCAAAACCCTGATCACAGGTAACCGTGCAAATTCCGTTTACACAATTTGTATGTCCGTTGGGAATAGGTCCGCAAGTGTTTCCACATGTGCCGCACGATGAAAGATCGGTAAGCAGATTTACTTCACAGCCATTTGCAACAACATTATCACAATTTGCAAATCCGCTGTTACAAGTAACGACACATTGTCCGTTAATGCAGGTCGAAGTTCCGTTAGGAACGGTAGGCAGACAGACATTGCCACACGACCCGCAGTTATTCGGGTCAGACTGAAACAAACTGCAAATAGTTGAGACGGCCCATTGTTGCCCGTTCCATACTAATATTTGTCCCACAGCCGTACCAACAGGAACATTCCCCGATTGCAATGCAAAAGGAACACTCATCATTTGCTGAGTTCCCATTGTTATATAAGATGTGCCACCGGTTATATCGAGGTCAACCTGCAAGTATTTATTTCCAACTCCCCAGTTGATTGATGAGAAAGTGCCGCTAACGATTGTACCGGTTCCGACATTAACGGAAAAAAGACCGAGAGAATTTGTTGTTGCAGTTTGTGTCTCACGATAAAGTAATGGTCCGTTGGCGGCATTATTCAATATGCTGAAACGAATTGAGATTGCCTGATTACTTACAGGATTACCTGCTGCATTTCTTGCGACAGCCTGATATGGAATCGCTTGCGGCACCTGGGCAAAGCCATAAATCGTTAACAATACCAGTGCAACAAGAATTAATTGAATTTTTTTCATGCGGGTGTGTTTGATAATCTATTTTATGATTATAAACAAAGATATTATTCGGGCCGGTACATACAAATTTTTTTCAAACCAATTCCCGCAAACGGTGCATTTTACGGGGTAAAGAGAGTTCTCAAAGAGTAATAACGGAGGGTAATTAATTTCCCGGCCTGTTCAGATTCCATTTTTGCAAATATTTGCAAAAATGGAATCTGAGTCCAATTTTGTATATATTTGTAAAAATGGAATGACATGGTTAATCGTCTTATTTTACCTTTAGCGAAACATGCACTTACTCAATTCAGGGCGTTATGCATTACCGGACCAAGGCAAAGCGGTAAGACCACACTGAGTAAAGCACTTTTTAAAGGTAAGCCATATATTAATTTTGAGAATCCGTCTGTTCAAAGGGAAGCAGATGAGAACCCTAAATCCTTTTTACATCAGTTTCGGAATGGAGCTGTGTTCGACGAAGTACAACGTGTTCCTCATATATTCAGGTATTTACAGGAAATGTTGGATACGAATAAAAAGCGCGGACAGTTTATACTCACAGGATCAAATAATTTTTTGCTTCAGGAAAGCATATCTCAATCACTGGCCGGAAGGGCCGGATACTTGTCGTTACTTCCTTTGAGTTATGAAGAGATGTTAAATTACGGACTAGAGAAGAAAGACGTAAATCAACATATATTAACCGGAGGGTATCCGGAAATAGTGACTGAAAAACTGGTTCCATTTTCGTGGATGGAAAGTTATGTGCAAACATATGTACAAAGAGACGTAAGGCTTTTAAAAAATATTTCAAATCTGGCTACATTCAACCGTTTCATACATCTGTGTGCAAACCAAGCCGGGCAAATCCTCAACCGAGATGAACTGGCAAAGCAAACAGGAGTTGACACAAAAACTATTCTTTCCTGGTTAGGTTTATTAGAAAGCAGCTATATTGCTTTTCAACTTCAACCATGGTATAATAATCTGAATAAACGGATTGTAAAGAGTCCGAAGTTATATTTCCATGATACGGGATTGTTATGTTTTTTACTCGGAATAAAAAACGTTTCAACGTTGATAAAACATGACCGGTATGGGGCAATATTTGAAAACTGGGCGATTTCAGAAATAAGAAAAAACAACTTTAACAGAGGACAAAATGAAGGCATGTATTATTTCCGCGATAGCGCAGGAAATGAAATTGATCTCATTACTGAAAACGATTCCGGACCGGTTGCAATAGAAATTAAATCGGCACGGAAATTTGATAACAGCATGTTACGGGGGTTAAATTACTGGAAAAAGTATCAGCCCCAAAGTCATAGTATTTTGCTGCATGCAGGAAATACGAATCAGGTGATAAATCCGGGAATGAGTATTATTCCCTGGACGGAAATTACTAATTTGTAATGTATGATGTATAATAAGAATTGAAATGAAAAACAGAACACTTTTTTACCGGGGACTCTTAGGTTTACGAATAATTCTCACAAGTTCCGCAAGGCGGATTCTGCCCTTCGATAAATATCGGTACTCATTCATATTTTTAAAAAGGAACGTTATCATTATAACACTATTATTAATGCAGCATGTTGCCTTTTCCCAAAGCACAAAAGAGATTGATTCTTTACAGAAAGTGCTGAGCACCCTCAAAAGTGCGGGCGGCGAATCAGACACAAAGACTAAACTGAAAAATGATACTTCTATAGTAAATACATATTTATCACTTGCAATTGAATATCAAAATTATGACCTGAATCTGGCATTTGAGAATGCAAGTAAAGCTATTCAACTTAGCAGAAAGATCGATTTCAAAGAAGGAATTATCAGAGGTTATCTGAGACTTGGCCTGATTCAGGTTTCGAAGAGTGAATATACAGAAGCGCTGGAATCTTTTAGTACATCAAATAAGTTATCGGAATCGATTCAATTCAAAAAGGGAAAGGCCGGCTACTATTATGGGATGTATCTGATATGTTATTACCAAAGCCGTTATCCGGAAGCGTTAGAATATTTATTACAGTGTATTAAGCTGGTAGAAGAGGATAAGGATGAGAAAGAACTTGCTGTTTGTTATAGTAGTATTGGATCTATGTTTAATATGCAAAAAAAATATTCTGATGCTATTAAGAATTTTCAAATCGCGAAAGAAAAATTCGAGAAGCTCGGAGATAATCCAGGTACAATTCGAACAATAGTTTATATGGGAAATGCCTGTCTGGGAATGAAAAGTTACAATGAAGCGATTAATTATTTTAACGACGCATTGAGTAAATATGATCAACAGGAAAGTAATAATAAGAACGACATGGCATTTGCCCATGCGTCATTAGGATCAGCATATTATTTTCTGAATAACTTTGATGACGCGGAAAAACAAATAAAAATTGCTTTAGAAATTTATCTTCAGCTTGGAAACAAGAACGGAGTCGCAAATTGCTATAACGCATTAGGTCGTATTTATACGGGAAGAAAAAAATATTCAGAAGCAAGAATTTATTTAACAAAGTCAATAGATATTTCTAAAGAAATCGGAAGACTTGTTTTAATTAAAAACAATTATCATGATTTATCGGTGCTGGACAGTGCGGAAGGAAATTTCAAGCAGGCTTTTGAGAACTTTAAATTGTATAATACTTTCTACGACAGTATCTATAACCTCGAAAACACTGAAAATATCACCAAGCAGAAATTACAATATGTATTTGATAAAAAAACCGTGTCAGACAGCCTGGCCTTTGCGCATGAGAAAGAACTGGTTTCGGTTAAACTCGAAAAGCAACGGGCAATGACTATTGGCGGTTTTGGTGCTGCCGCTCTGACAATTGTTTTATTGTTTTTTGTTTATATTAATTATAAGAAACAAAAATTGGCCAATAAGCAATTGAAAGAAGCACAACATCAACTAATACTTAGTGAAAAACTTGCGGCATTTGGAGTTATGGCATCAAGGGTCTCACATGAAATTCAAAATCCGCTCAACTTTGTAAATAATTTTTCAGAAGTCTCCAAAGATCTCGTTCGCGAGGTGCTTACCACTTCAAATGAACAGGATCGAAAACAATGTGCCGAACTATTAATTTCAAATCTCACTAAAATTCATGAGCATGGAAGCAAGGCCGCATCAATTATTAGAGAGCTGCAGGATCACAGCAATAAGGGAACGGCGCATGATTTTTTTGAACCAAACTCCAATTAACTGTTTAATTACTAGGGGAATCCGCCAAAAATTTTTACCTTCGCGGAAAGTAAATTCCAGGGCAAACTTATCTTCAAAGTCACGTAAAGTGCGGTTTTTATCGTATTTCGTCACTTTGTCCTTTCCCGAAAGTAATCGGGATTTTGCCTTTAGTACAAAAATCAAATGTTAACAGTATCAAACTTA
>CAZAON010000144.1:0-3233 GCA_964486655.1 uncultured Flavobacteriales bacterium | reverse complement strand
TTCGCCGCCGCCTTAACCGCTTTATACGCATTCAATCTTCCATAACCAAAATCGGAATCAAAGCCGGATGAGCCCATATCATCGGCTGTTTGTAGAATAATGTCTCTCACCTGTGATCCGGTCAAACCTGGTTTTAGAGACAAAATCAAGGCAGCAACTCCTGCAACCTGCGGCGCCGCAGCCGACGTGCCCCCGAAATGCGCGGTGTAATTACCGACTCCTGTGGCGTCTCCGCCCGGCGCTTGCCATAGATACTCATTGTAAAACGTAGTTCCGCATAAGCCATAATTACCCGCGTTCCATCCAGGTTGTCCAGCCATATCTAAACTCCAGACATTGCCCTCCAACTGTTGTCTATAGTAATGAGCCTGAAGGGGTTGACAAACACCTTCAGTAAGCCATATCCCTAAACCGCCGCTCGGCGCGACGACAGATAGTGAACTCCCTCGTGGGCTATAGTTTTGAATCTGATTGAATTGATCTGTCGCACCAACGGCAATCACTCCGGGCATATTCGCCGGAAACTCTACAAAGTGATAATCTTCACCGCTGCGGTTGGCTTCATTGCCTGCGGATGCAATAACAACAATTCCTCTACTCAAAGCTAAATTAATAGCCGCACGAATTGGTGTCAAAGTTTCCTCATTAGGATCAGATATGTCAAAACCCCAACTGTTACAAATGATTTTGGCTCCATTCTCATTGGCAAAACTAATCGCTGCTGTTGCCCATGAAACATAAGTCTGGCCTAAATTATTAAAAATACGAATGGGCATTATTTTACAGTTTGGGGCTAATCCTGAAATGCCAATATTATTGTTCTGAGAACCGGCTATTATGCCTGCCGTAGCCATTCCATGTGCCCAATTTCCCTCAGGAGAAGGATCGCTATCACCGGTTCCAACATAATCATAGCCGGGCACAAGTCTGTTTGCCGGCAAATCTTCGTGTGCACTGACTCCTTCGTCAATTACAGCAATGACGATAGAAGAATTTCCAGTGGAAATATCCCATGCTTCCGGCGCGTCAATGTCGGCGTCGGTTGTACCGCCCGTTTGTCCTGTATTATGAAAATACCATTGGTTGGAAAAGTAAGTATCGTTTGGATTTCCATGAAGCCTTGCCGGTATAGAGAAATCCGGCATAGCCCATTCTGAAGGCAAACTCTCGTAAAACAAATTTGCCATTTCAAGGACAGACCGATTAGAAGCCTTAGTAATTTTGAAGATGTAAAAATCATTTCTTGCCAAATTTGTTGGCACAAGTTCTATGTGGTTGGCGTTGCATAACTGTTCAATATCAGCGGTAGATACTTCTGGCTTGAATTTAACAATGAAGCGGTCAAAACACGTTGCCGTGAGATTCTTGGATTTGAAAACCGGGTTTACTGCCTCAACATCTGAACGGTTCCTCAGTCGAAGTATAATATTTTTTATATTTGTTCCTAAATTTACAGCGCAAGTAAAATTTCTTTTTGATTCAAACTTTTTACAAGCAAGAAGATCGGGTTCAGTGGAGAGCAAAGTATTAATTTGATCCGGGCTCATATCGTGGTCAAAACGAATACTAATGCGATCCGTCAATTCAAGTTCTGCTTTCTCACCTCGTACATAAAAGAAGTTTTCCTGTGCCTGCAGGGTTTTCGTTGACAAAAGTAGTAAAAGACATATAATTGCTTTCATTTTAATTTCCTCCAAATTTCAAAAAACATGTTTCAGTTACTGTCATTACAAACCGGAGCAATAGCTAAAATGTTGGTGAAACTGTTTAAACTCATTACGTGTAAGACTGTATTGGTTTCAATATCAATTACAAAAATGTACTTGAGCCAATTAGAAATATAAGCGGTTTTCCCGTCAGGGCTAATAACGATGTAATCTGTGATTTTGCTTTCAGGAGCAAAGGGACGAATATCAATTTCACCTACATACGAATTACTGGACGTTTCAAAGATATATACTTTACCGGTTGGCGAGGGGGGGATAATATATCCTCCCGGATCCGTCACATACAGATAGTCACCTGTTGGCTTCAAAGCCACAGATCCCAAATGATTTCCTCCTACAATTCCTATGATTGAATCATTTTCCAGATCAAACACAGGCCCGCCCGCTGCATAAAGTTTTTTACCATCTAAGGACAAACTCAAACTTAACAGCGAACCGTAAAGATTATACCGGCGGAGTATTTTTCTTTGATTGTAATCGTAGGCAAACAATTGGTTGGAATCTGTAACTGAATAGAAAACGGGGCGGTGGCGGTCAAAAATGATACTGTGGTTTGGCAAGCCACTATTGTTTCTAATATTCAAAGTATCGAAAAAAGATATGTTATCCGTTATGGTATCAATGGTTCCCACAACCGCAAGACTCGAATCTTCCTCGAAAATAATATAAGAGAAAAGAAAAACTGAGCCGTCAGGCGCCACCACAATTTCGCTCGGTCTATCATGTATTATTTTCTTTTCCTTTGTGCTCATATCGACACTGAATGCTTTAGCAGAATATTCAGCGCCGTAGCCGGAAACTGTACGGACAAACATCTTTCTTCCGCTCTTTGTTATGGCTAAATTTATAATCTCGCCAGTAAATCCGGACAATGTATCTATTACCGTATTGCTGTCCAAGTCGATGACATAGACTTGATCAGCTCCCTGATTCCCGACATAGAGCCGGTATTTTACGTCGGTGCAAGGCTCGGGCTTGTCTATATGAGATTTATCTTTTTCACAGCTAATGAAGCCTATCAGCAAACAATAGAATATCATTCTTTCGAGACACATGATCTTTTTCATACTAAACTCTTTGAGTTACTTTCAATTAGCCTAATGCGAATATCTTTTAATAGAATAGAGCTTTTGACGGATTCATATATAGAATCACCTCTTGTCTATAAAATATAATCGTTCTCATTTTCAATTTCCTCCGAATTTCAAGTGTTGATTAATTATTGTCATTACACACCGGAGCAATTGCTAAAATGTTAGTAAAACTGTCCAAGATCATGACATCTTTAACTGTATTGGTTTCGAGATCAATTACAAAAATGTAAGTAAACCAATTCGAAACATAGGCGGTTTTCCCGTCATGGCTTATCACGATATAATCCGTGACCTTGCTTTCAGGGGCAAAGGGGCGGATATCAATTTCACCTACATAAGAATTACCGGCGGTTTCGAAGATATACACTTTGCCGGTTGGTACAGGCGGTTTTACATACCCACCCGGGTCAGT
>CAZAON010000143.1:0-8264 GCA_964486655.1 uncultured Flavobacteriales bacterium | reverse complement strand
ACATGGCCGGTGCAAATCTGGATGCAGGAAGTAAAAATTGTTTTTTTGGAGACAGTAGTGGTTATACTACATTAGGTTCAGCCACCGGAGGTTATCAAAATGTTTTTATCGGTGCAAGTTCCGGGTTTACAAACTACAACGGAAAATCAAATACTCTTGTGGGTTACGAATGTGGTTATCTTGACAGTAACGGTTGGTATAACACAATGATGGGAAGAGGAGCGGGAAAGGCGGCTATTGGAGTCGACAATTGTTATTTTGGTAAAGATGCAGCCCAAGGATTAATCGGATCAAACAATTGTTATTTTGGCTCGCATTCCGGCGATGATTCTCCAAGTGGAGGCTATAATTCTGTATTTGGTGATGGTGCTGGTAGATATCAAATCGGCTTTTCAGACTACAATAGTTATTTTGGACTTCAGTCAGGTTCAGGTGATTTGTTGAATCCTGTGTTTGGGTATGGAAATAGTTTTTTTGGTATGCAAGGGGGCTTTTCAAATCAGGTAAATGATACTTTATATTATTGTGGAACTTTTGGAGCTTTTGCCAGAGCAACATCAAATGGTAAAATTATTATAGGGGCAAATACACTTTCAGTTACAGGATTTGGTTTAATTCCCATTTATACAGGCTTTGGACTTTCCGATGATTCCTATTTTTTCGGTCCAAGAAGCCGTGTAGAAATTAATGCCGATCCGACTACAACTGATACAACAGGACTTTATGGAAGTGGTTTGCAGTTTCGTCAGTTAACATCGCATTGTACTTTAGATTCGAACAGTTATTTAAGTCCGTATGGGATGGTATTGACAGTTGACAGCGATGGTATAGTGAAATTAACAAAGGACCTTGGAGTAGGTTATGGCATCTGTCCTGATCCTCCTTCACTATCTTCTGACATTGGATTGAATTTCGGAGATCACAATATCTACCATGGAGGTAATGGAAAAGCAAACTCTTTAACCGGAATGAATAATGCTGTAGGTATCGGATATTCCTGTGGTGATTATTTACCCGGTAAATTAAGTGTAGATCAAACTTATACTTCTGAAAACGTCGAGGTCGGAACGGTAGCCGGATATTTTCACAATGGAGACTCTACATCTTGTCCGGCAAGTGATCTTGAGAAAGCGGCAGTGAGGGCTATTATGGATGGAGTAACCCTGGATAATGGATGCCACAGAGATCTTGTAAACATTGGTGGAGACTTCTCAGCGATGAATTGTGATCAGAGGAATATTGGAGTCAGAGGATTAGCAATGACTTCTGCCGGTTCAAACAATATAGGAGGTTTGTTCGAAGCGGAAGATGCCTCCAATCAGAATTTTGGAATATGGAGCAAAGCTGTTTATACAGCTGGAACCTTTAATGTTGGAGGTTACTTTGAAGGAAGCAATTCAAGTAACGATAATGCCGGTATCATGGGCTGGACAGACGGAAACGGTTCAGGAACAAATATTGGCGTCTACGGTTATGCTCCTGTTGGCACTTGTACAACGGGTACATGTTCGGATGCAGCCGGATTTTTTAATGGTGTTGTATATACAACTGCCGGTCAATACTACACATCAGACTTGAACCTCAAAGATAATATTCAGCCGTTGGAAGATGCCATAGGAAAAATCAAGATGTTGAATCCGAAATCATATACTTACCGAACATCTCAATTTCCTGATCTTAATCTGGCTGCAGGTATTCATAGCGGACTAATTGCTCAGGATGTTCAAAATGTTTTTCCTGAATTAGTGCGCTCATTTAAATCAGTTCCAAAAATAAATAGTTCCGGGCAAATGATACAACCGGCAAATAATACACCTCATTTAGCGATAAACTATATTGAACTCATTCCATATCTCATTGCCGGTATGCAGGAGCAACAACAGCAATTAGATTCTGTGAGCAATGTATTAACGCAATTACAATTGGATATTAGTAATTGCTGTTCCGCAACCGGGCATTTACGCAAATCTTCAGAAGTCGAATTGTCTGATGCGCAAGAAATTATTCTCGATCAGAACTCTCCAAATCCTTTCAGCGAAGAAACGTACATTACATATACAATTCCAGAAAGCGTTTCAAAGGCAATGATTGTCATATACAATCAGTCCGGTGTGGTTTTGAAAAGAGTCGTAATCGAAGAAAGGGGAGTGGGCAGTTTGCATGTATTCGCTGAAAAGCTTAGTAGCGGTATATATACATACAGCCTCGTAGCGGATGGAGTGACAATTGACAGCAAACAAATGGTTTGTCATAAATGATTTACGCAAATATCTCTTCACCATTCTCATTTGAATTTTTCTGTCATGGAATTTAAATGAGAATGGTATTACACCTTTAGACGATAATCTGATATTTGTTTATTGGTCAACCAAAAACAGATAATGCCATGATACAATTCCTGCAGCAACCGACACATTCAGGGAATGCTTCGTTCCCTCTTGCGGGATTTCAATAAACATGTCGCATAGGGCTAATGCTTCCTGGCTTACGCCGTTTATTTCATGGCCGAAAATGAATGCATATTTTTTGTTGCGATCAGGTTCGAATTTGTTCAGCGGAATATTTCCCTCAACCTGTTCAATCGCAATGATTGTATAACGTTCTTTTTTTAATCTTTCTATAGTTGGAGTAATTTCCTTTTCATAAAACCAATCAACCGTTTCTTCCGCACCCAAAGCCGTCTTATGTATTTCCCTGTGAGGCGGAGTCGCCGTTATTCCGAAAAGTCCGATCGCTTCGCATTTAAACGCATCTCCCGTACGAAACACAGAACCAATATTATTCATGCTCCTGACATTGTCAAGCAAAATGATAAACGGATGTTTTTCGGCTGACTTGAACTCATCTTTATTCAGACGGTTTAGTTCTATGTTGGGGACTTTGCGGGGCATACGGGGTTGCAGGTTGTGAGGGTGTTTTTAGTTTCGGGTTTCGGGTTTCGGGTTGGGGGATGCTGGTTCTGATTGTGTCGAAGAGTATGTTTCGGGTTTTGGGTTTCGGGTTGGGGGATGCTGGTTCTGATTGTGTCGAAGATTACGTTTTGGGTTTTGGGTTTCGGGTTGGGGGATGCAGGTTCTGATTGTGTCGAAGATAATGTTTCGGGTTTTGGGTTTCGGGTTGGGGGATGCAGGTTTTAATTGTGTCGAAGAATACGTTTTGGGTTTTGGGTTTCGGGTTGGGGATGCAGGTTTTAATTGTGTCGAAGAATACGTTTTGGGTTTTGGGTTTCGGGTTGGGGGATGCTGGTTCTAATTTTGTCGAAGAATACGTTTCGGGTTTCGGGTTTCGGGTTGGGACTTTGTACACTGTCCTTTGTCCTTTGTCCATAATCCTTCGTCCTTAATCCTTAATCCTTAATCCTTAATCCATCATCCTCCAGACCTCCCCGCAATATCCAGTTTTTCTCCTTAAAAAAGTTTTGAACAATGCTTTATATTCTTGTTTTTATACAAATATTGGTGTTGAAGAATGATAGCTTTGCAACCCGTAATTTTCTATGCAATCCTCCGAAACACCCGTCGCAGATAAGCCTGCCGCAGTCGAAACTCCCCTCATGAAGCAATATTATGGCATCAAGGCCAAATATCCTGATGCTCTCCTGCTTTTTCGTGTCGGTGATTTTTATGAAACTTTCGGCGAAGATGCAGTTCGTGCTTCCGGTGTTTTAGGCATTGTACTTACCCGCCGTGCCAATGGCAGCGCTTCATTTGTCGAGCTAGCCGGCTTTCCACACCATTCACTCGATACCTATCTTCCCAAACTTGTTCGTGCCGGATTGCGGGTTGCAATATGTGATCAGCTCGAAGATCCCAAGCTCACCAAAAAAATCGTCAAGCGCGGCGTTACCGAATTGGTCAGTCCGGGTGTTTCTTACAACGACAAAATTCTCGATCACAAAAAAAATAATTTCCTCGCCGCCATACATAACGATGGTAAAATTTCCGCCATTGCATTCATCGATATCAGCACCGGAGAATTTCTCGTAGCCGAAGGAGATTCCGTTTACATCGACAAACTCGTCCAGAATTTCAATCCCGGCGAAATCATTTTTTCCAAATCAAAAAAAGCATTTTACTCAGAGCAATTTGCCAACCGCTACTATAATTTCTCCCAGGACGACTGGATCTTCCAGGAAGACTTCGCCCGCGAAACACTCCTCAAGCATTTCGGCACAATCACATTAAAAGGATTCGGCATCGAACACATGACTTCCGGCATCATCGCCGCCGGCGCCGCCCTTCATTACGTTTCCGAAACCCGGCAAGAGCAACTCCGCCATATCAGCGGCATCTCACGCATTGAAGAAGACAAATATGTTTGGCTCGACAAGTTCACCATTCGTAATCTCGAGATTTTAAATCCCGCCAACGACAAAGGCGTCGCCCTCGTCGACATCATCGATCAGACACTCACACCCATGGGCGGTCGTCTGCTCCGCCGTTGGTTATTACTTCCTCTCAAAAGCGTCGCCTCCATCGAAGAGCGCCAGGAAGCCGTTCATTACTGCCTGCATCATCAGCAATTCACCTCCACTTTAAATTCACATCTCAAACAAACCGGCGACCTCGAAAGGCTCATATCCAAAGCCGCCCTCGGCAAAATCGCTCCCCGCGAGGTTTTACAATTGCAGCGGTCATTGGAAATGGTACAACTCATCCGTGATCTTTGTCTCCAAACCGAAAACACAGCCATTCGTACCATCGCCGATCAGCTCAATCCCTGTTCACTCATAAAAGACCGCATCGCCCGCGAGCTTCACCCTGAAGCTCCTGCCATGCTTAATAAAGGCGGCGTCATCAACTCCGGCTTCAACACCGAGCTCGATGAGCTCCGCGACATCGCCTACCACGGCAAAGACTATCTGCTCAAAATGCAGCAGCGCGAAAGCGAACGCACCGGTATTCCTTCTTTGAAAGTCGGCTTCAACAATGTCTTCGGTTATTATATCGAAGTCACACATACACATAAAGACAAAGTCCCCGTCGAATGGACACGCCGCCAGACACTCACCAACGCCGAACGTTACATCACCGATGAGTTAAAACAATACGAAGAGAAAATTCTCGGAGCCGAGGAAAAAATTTTCACACTCGAAACAAAACTTTACAACGATCTCATTCAAGGCATCATCGAGTACATTCAGCCCATTCAGCTCAATGCCTCTCTCATCGCGCGCCTCGACTGCATACATTCATTTTCCGTTACCGCCATCAAAAACGATTACATCCGTCCGCAGGTCAACGAATCACGCATCATCGACATCAAAGACGGCCGTCACCCCGTCATCGAACGACAACTGCAGCAAGGCGAAAAGTATGTCGCCAACGATATCTATCTCGATCCCGACACACAACAAATTCTCATGATCACCGGTCCTAACATGTCCGGTAAATCAGCCCTCCTTCGTCAGGCCGCCCTCATCGCCCTCCTTGCCCAAACCGGAAGCTTCGTTCCCGCCTCACATGCGCACATCGGCGTCGTCGATAAAATTTTTACCAGAGTAGGAGCCAGCGACAATATTTCCTCCGGCGAATCAACCTTCATGGTCGAGATGAACGAAACCGCCAGCATCTTACATAACATCTCCGATCGTTCACTCATTCTTCTCGACGAAATCGGCCGCGGCACTTCCACCTACGACGGCATCAGCATCGCCTGGGCCATCGCCGAGTTTTTGCATCAGTCCGTTTCCCGCCCTCGTACACTCTTCGCCACACACTATCACGAGCTCAACGAAATGGCCACAGACATGCCACGCATTCATAATTTTCATGTCTCCGTAAAAGAATTAACCAACAACGTCATCTTCCTTCGTAAACTCGTCGCCGGAGGCAGTGAACATTCATTCGGTATTCACGTCGCCAAAATGGCCGGCATTCCTTCCAAAGTTCTCACCCGTGCACAGCAAATGCTCACCCAACTCGAAGCCACACGCTCACAAGGCAGCTCAAAAGGTATCAGCGATTCAAAAATGCAACTCAGCTTTTTTCAACTCGACGATCCTGTTCTTTCCGACATCAAAGACCAGATTCGCAATACCGATATCGATAATCTGACTCCTGTGCAGGCGCTTAATAAGTTGCAGGAGATAAAGAAGATTCTGGGAGGTTGAAAATAAATTACGAATTGCAAATTACGAATTACGGGTAGTGTTGAGATCGCAGTCTTCAGCAATCAACAATCTTCAATCGATTGTTCGGATATCTCTTGTTTTCAACAATCTCAAGTCGTTTGTTCTTAAATTATTATCTTCAAAAATCAAATGATTTCTGATTTTAGATCTTAGAAGTCTTCGATATCCGAACAAACGATTGAAGATATTTGATTTTTGAATTGACACACCTACTTAAACTAACGTCTATACCCCGCGGCCCAAGAGCCTTCAGTTTAATGAATAAAATTTTCGATTGAGAATTATTTACAGATGAAAATCAAGACTTTCTTGAAGAATTAATGATTCGATTTACACTTTATTAAATGTGAGAATAATTACAACCCCGCCCGCCCTTCGCGGGCGGGGAAAAAGCGTCCCCCCTTTACCATCCCGGATTTTAGTCCGGCATCAATACCTTTTTAGAAAGTTCCGGAATAAAGTCCGGTAGGGGTTCATAGTGGAGCATGTCAAAATCCTGCCCGCTAAGGGCGGGCAGGATTGTAATTTCTTTATCATTGACTTGAGTAAGTCGCCGGAGAGTTCGCAGTCTTCAACAATCAACAACACTCAATCATTACTCTTCATCCAAAGTGTTGAATGCTTTCCTTCTTTTTGTATACACGTAACCACGTAAATTCCGCAGGCGATTTCAAAATCATTTGTGAATGTTTCATGGTAAATTGATTTTTCAAAAATCACCCGCCCGCTCATGTCCTTGATGAGAATATATTTTTCGCTGTCGTCGTTAAATTTCAAGGTCAAACTCCGTGACGGATTGGGATAGAGTGTGAAGGAATTTTTATTAGAAGATTCGTTAATACTGGTTGTTATGCCCGGCTGTCCGTCACCATTGATATTCTGTGCGAACACTCCCGAACTGTTGCGATCATCCTGCCAGACAAATACAAGATTGTTATGAATGAAAGTTCCCGCCTGCACATCATCCTTGTTGCTGTTCACTGCACAGAGCGGAGCCACCACTCCCGGCCACAGCACTGTTCCGTTGTAATCAATTTTTTCAGCGACAAGATGTACCTGTCCGAATGATCCGTAGCCGCAACTTACTATTACACCATTCAATGCATCGCTGATCGTGTAAGGCAGGTAGTAGGTTGAAGAAATCGGAAAAAGATTCAATCCGTTCGCGCCCAGCAATGGGGCGCCGCTTCCATCAAACCGCTGAACCGATAAACCCGACATGGATTGACCGCCATCCTGTACCTGTAGCAGAACAAAGAATTCGTTCAGAGATGAAATATAACAGGCCGATGGTGTTGTCTTATGTTCCGATGTTGAATTGGCAGCTTCAACTCCGGCCGGATTCCATAAATTTCCATTGTAATCGATATACTGGACATAGACATCATTCAAGGCTGTATTCACAGGATTCGAAGTGTTGAATGCGACAAAGAATCCTCCATTGTCATCGGGATGTACTTCAGGAAAGAAGAAATAGGGAATAGTCTTGGTTGAAACCTGCACAGGATTTGGAAAATGATTCGTACCCGTACTGTCAAATCGTTGTGTGTAAAGTGTTGAGGTCACGCCCGGAAAATTTCCCGATTCCTCGACATAAAGCATTTGAATGGAAGTGCCGATGGAAAATAATTTCGCACGGGAATATTTCAGATTGCCAACAGTGTCAATTACTCTGTATGGCTGGTTCCATTGAACAACACCATTGGAGGAAATATACTGACAGGCAATCCATTTTTTAGAAGAGCTGTCTGCATTCCAGGCAACATAAACATAATTGTTGAATGCAATTCCGATTGCCGGAGCGAGCCCTTCGACAGAGAGAGGATCGATCAATTGCACGCCGGTCGGGCCCCATACAAGATTACCGGTCATGCTTACTTTATACACAACTATGTTAAGTGCTCCTCCTGTTCGTATATCCTGAAATGCAACAATGGCATTTCCTTCATTGTCTGTTTTTAAATCATATCTGAACAGAGCCGTGTTCTGAGGGTAGTTGGACACGACTATACCGCCATGAGACCACAATTCATAACCGCTTGAATCGAGCAGCTGCATTCTTAATTCATAACCCGTACTGCCTTGTTCAAACCAGGAAATGTAAGTGCTGCCATCGGTTCTTGAAGCAATT
>CAZAON010000142.1:0-1682 GCA_964486655.1 uncultured Flavobacteriales bacterium | reverse complement strand
GAACATATACTGACACTACGCAGCACTCTTTAGTATTAATTAAAACAAATTCCACAGGAGATACACTATGGACAAGACTTTTTTCGGGATATGGATATGCCTTTCCAAAATGTCTTACGCTTGACAATGATCAAAATCCTATGGTAGTTGGGTATACAAAAGATACCGTTTCAAATCAGGATTTCATTTACCTTTTAAAAACAGACACCTCAGGTAATATTACATCAACAGGAAAACAATATGATATAAATAAAATGCTTTTAAATATTTATCCAAATCCGGTACATGCTATGCTTTCAATTGATTTTAAGCATTCAAAAGTAAAATCTTATTCATTAGCCCTTCGAAATATCTTGGGGCAATTAATATTTAGCAAAAATGAAAGGGACCTTAATGAATATTTAGTAGAAAGAATTGATTTTAGCTTCCTTCCAAATGGTTTATATGTTCTCGAAACTATAGTAAACGGACATCGAACATTAGATAAAATTGTGAAATATTAACTGGTGGATTCATTAAAGTTGGCTGACTATAACAGTACCTTTCCAAAATGCCGCCACAAACATTTTTACTATATTTGGAATGACGAACAGGCGGCAATTAGGCAAGATACGGACCGTAAGCCACAATTATTTCACCTCTTAGTAATTATTGTGTGTTAATGAACTGATAGCAAAATCATGAAAGGAATATGTTTGCTTTTGATTCCAATCCTATTTCTGTGCATTTCACTTAAAAGAGATTTTTGGGATGAAGGCATAAGGGAAAGAGCGAAGAATATTCCGTCTGATATGGTTTTAGTTCCAGGCAATGATTCAATTTCTTCTTTCTATATTGGTAGAACAGAAGAATGCAATCGTAACTATTTAATTTACCTTGAATGGCTGCATCGGGTCTATCCTGATTATCCGGAAGTTTATTTAAAAGCTTTACCAGACACAACAATCTGGTTGAACGAATTTCATTTCAATGACCCATTTTCTCAAATTTATTTTCGACATGTCGCCTTCACTTATTATCCTGTCGTTGGCATAAGTTGGATTCAAGCGCAGAAATATTGTCATTGGAAAGGAGACAGATTTAATGAAAACCTGCTAATTGAAAAAGGCATTTTACGATTTAATCCTAATCAAATTAATGAGGACAACTTTAATACTGAAGCATGGTTGTCTAATCAGTATGAAGGAATAAAGCGACACGACATTCTGCTCCCTCAAAATATGGATACTTCAGATGCATTGTATTCCCTCCACATATTAGTACCGGAATTTCGCTTGCCAACAGAAGCTGAATGGGAATTGGCCGCAACAAGATCTGAAATTGCTGAACGAAGAGAAATGTTTCCCAAAAACTATTTTCTAAATACTTGGAAAGATTTTTATGACAAGGACGACTACAAGCACTTAACTCTTTACTCGGATTATTTAGATTCTGCGCTAACGAAAAGTGGATTAATTTCAGATGTGCGTGGAAGTCATTCAATCAATCATATGGCAGATAATGTTCAAGAATGGGTTTATGACATAGACTTCGGAAATAGTTCTTCGAAAGAAAATGACTTAGTAAAAACATATTCAAAATCATATCAGCTTTTGGCAGATTCCATTTCAAGAGGTGCAGATGGTCAATACATTGAGAAGGATTCTCTTGGGATAATGATTTATGAATACTTGTGTGATGAT
>CAZAON010000141.1:0-6530 GCA_964486655.1 uncultured Flavobacteriales bacterium | reverse complement strand
CGTAAAGCCTATTAATAATCCAATACCTCAAATAGTTACAATGAACACCAACACCGTTATTGATACTTTTACACACCATTCCGGTATGCTTTACCCGGCAGTTTTAACAGATTCAATTATTTGCGATAGTACAACGAGTGTAATGGAGAATGATAAAAACAACTTCATAAAAATTTATCCAAATCCTACTGATAAATATGTTATTATCGAAAAAGGTAAGGAGTTACAGGTTTTTAGTAAAATAGCCATCATTGATTTGTATGGAAATGTTAGATTCTCAGATATACAAGAAGATAGCAAAATCATACTTGATACATCTTACTTAGTCGATGGGATTTATTCAATTAATTTATTTAATAAAAATAGTTCTATTGCAATAGGTAAATTATGTATAATTCATCAATAGTTTAATCTATTTAGCCATGTTTAGATATTTCAACTTTAGACTACAATACTTTTTATTGTCCGCATTTTTTTTATTTTCTAATAACTGCTTTTCACAAGGCGTGAAAGGGATGTATGTTGATCACTTTGGAACTGCGATACTTGGAATTGATTGGACAGGTAGCGGTAATTACGCAAGGGAAGATCAATTAATTGCCTACGCTATTGATAATAGTATCAATTATCTTGTTTTGTATGATATGCAGTTTTACACGTTTCCGATTTCAATTGAAAACAGTCTGACTTCAGCAGCAGATAAAGAAGCGGAGTTAGAAAATTTTATTTATAAAGCTAAAACCGCTATTCCCGGTTTGAAAATAGGAGTCAATCAGGCAGTGAATTGGGATAGTGACCATGATCAGTTTAATGGAACAAGAGATCTGATGGACCCGGCAGAACCTCCGACAATTCCTGCAGCATTTTTAACTCCTTCACCTTCCACAAATTTTACTAATTCAATTTCTGGCGATGATGCAGTAACCTCTGCACCCGTTTCTCTGCCTTTTAGTATTAAATGGTGCAATCAGACTGTTGACAAGATTAACATCTCAACAAATGGTTTCATTCAATTTGGCACTGCACCACTCTGTTCCACATGTTACGCAGCAACTTTACCAGATAATGTCACTACAAATTTAGTTGCAGGAGTCTGGGATAATTTAAATGTACTCGGTGGATCCACCACAAGTAAAATTCGATATTTTTCAATTGGTACAAGTCCTTCACAAACGTTTGTTATTGAGTGGAAGGATGCCAAATTTTATGATGGTACGACCAATCGCGGAAATACGACTTTTCAAATTCAGATAAATGAAAATGGTAAAATAAGAGTCTTTATTCAGGAATTAGATGACCCACTTCTTACTCCCAAAACCTTAGGAATACAAGACCCTACAGCGAAAAGAGGAACCGCGGGTTTTGGCAGGAATAATATACCATTTACAGTAGTTCCAGGTACACCTGAAGCATGGGAGTTTAACTCGCAAAAACTATATGATTGGAGAACAAAAAATGTAATGATTTATAACGACAGAATGATTGCCAGTCATGGCGCTAATGGATCAATGTATTGTGTAGATTATATGCACATGGAGTTTGAATGGTGGACAGGTTTTGGCCCTAACACTGCGAGGAAGGTAGCAGCATGGAAAGGCTTCGAAACAGAATTGGCTTATACGCATAATTTATTATTGCCTACTCAATCAAATACTGCACACGATTTATATATGGAAACCTATTTCGCTGCACTAAATGACCCATTATGGCCAACATATACAGGGGAATATCAACTGCATTTTATGGATGATAATTCAGATAGATTGATATTCACTGTTTATTTTGATGCCATGAAAATTAAGATGAATACCAATCCATTAGGACCATATTTCTTTGAGCAGGATTTTGATTGGGGAAAGCGATATGAAGTTCTTGCAAAGAATAGTAAACCGTCACATATTATTGTCAATTTTTCAGCGGAATCAAGCCTAAGACTTGATTTTAATTACTTTGGAGATTATTTAAATTTAATTCATACAGGTAACAGTTGGGGGTCGCCTGCTGAAATGTACGATGAAGCATATTTTAATGGAGTTTCTCCACTTGATAAGGCTTATCAGGAGTACTTAGCAAGTTTGGACATACTAAATCCATATCTTAGAACTTCTAGTCCAATCCCTTCTTCAGAATGCCCGTGTAATAATTGTGGAAATACCTTGCATGATTGTTCTGGCTTCAGTGCATTAAAACCTACGGGTAATATCGATGAAGGTGTTATCTGGTTTAAATATTGCGCAATGCCAAAGAGTAATTACTTTATTTTTGGAGATGATTTAACATCAGCTGCAGCAAATACGAATGCTATATTGGTTCCGGACGAAAGAATAAATAACACCTCGAATTCTGAAGGCGGTACCACGTATGCAATTAATTATATCCCTGAAACATATTTTAACGCTAAGATACCGGATCCGATAATTTTTACTCATAAATGGTATAAGTGGCAGCCAGATCTTACGACAGGAAACAGTATGTTTTTTGAAATAAGTGGTGTTACGACTCCAACATATACGGTACAATCAAATTCGGTAACCGGAACAACTGATCGGTATTTACATGGCATCGAAACAAATCAGGCAGAACCTCATATTTGGCAACTTAAGATCAGAAATGAAATGGACGTGTATTCCGACCCGAATCCTTCTACTTCTATCCTTGATTATGGAATAATAGTGAATAGTACTCTTGCAACATGTCCAAATTATAATAATGGTACTGCAACGTATAGTGCTACAAGTGGTGGCAGTACACTTGCTTCTGGCACTGTTTTCTGGACAAATGATAATGGAGCCACGATACATCAGGCAAATGGTATTGTAGCATATCCATATACGGTTACAGGTCTTACGGCAGGAACTTGGGAAATTTATACTATTCTTAGTGGGGGTCCGACAAATCCGTACAAAGTCACTGTTACTATTTACGAAGCTGTGAATAATTTGCAAGTTGTAGTAAGTTCACAATCCGATAAAAACTGCGACCCTAATCTCCATACAGATGACTTCAGTAGTTATCTTTGGTATTTTAATAATTCAGCTTTAACTAGTAGCACAAGTAAAGACTTAACAGCGACAAGTGGTGATGGTGAGTACTCGGTAATGATAACAGATCAAAGAGGGTGTACAGGCACTTCTTCGCCCTTTGTACTAAAACAAAATCCTATAATAAGTATAACTGGTCCAACATCATTTTGTGATAAGAGTAGTTACAATTTTACAACGAATCATGAAGACAATAAAATCAATTGGACCATACCTGCCGGTACATATTCTTATTACCATAATGATGCGTTAAATATTGTTTGGGGTAATTCATCTGGAGGCACTGTTATTTGTACATCGACAGATGCTTGTGGTAATACGGCATCTGCTTCTAAGGCAGTTGTGCCGTTTAGAATATCAGCCATAAAAACACCCACTTGCACGAATACAAATAATGGCAGCGCAGCAGTAACCATTGCGAGTGGTGGTCCAGGTGTCTACCAATACCTTTGGTCCCAAGGTGCTCAAACAACTTCAATGATCACTGGAATCGGTGCCGGCACCTATACTGTAAATGTAACAAGCAATGATGCGGGTTGTACACGAAGTGCTTCTGTTTTAGTAGATATTTTACCGACAAATGTAGCTACCCCGATAGTCCAAGGCACGAGTAGTGCGAGTTCTGGATCAAATACTTACACGATTATAAATTATGATGGATTATATGACCAGTATTATAGTTGGAACGTCATTGCTAATGCTGGAAGTGCAACGATTTCTTTTCCGAACAATGACAAAGCGACCGCGATAATCCAATGGCCATCGTCAGGAGGAAAAATTGAAGTTTCATTTGGAATTAACGGATGTAAACAAACAAACATTTATTACGTTCAACCATATTGCCAGAATACCTATACATATAATGATGGATGTATACAGACAGCAATTTCAAATACCGGTTCAGTCACCAGAAATAATATGACATTCAACGGTGTACTTGAAATTACAGACAACTTCACTTTTAGTAATTGCGGTGCCGTTACTTTTGCACCGGGCGCACAAATTGTAGTTAAAGCAAATAAAACATTAACTATAGACAATTGCACATTCAAAGCCAGTAATAGTTGTTGCAAAATGTGGAAAGGTATTATTCTCGAACCCGGCGCAAAAATTATTATTAATAATTCTGCAATTGCACAGGCTGAAATTGGAATAACAATAAATGCGAATTGCACTTATACAATTTCCGGTTGTCAGTTCAAGAATAATTATATCGGGTTGCTGGTTGGCACGGGTCCAATTTTATCTACCACAGGATCATCTATCATGAATACAGAGTTTTATTCAGGTGTTTATACATGTGGAGGAACGACATATGCTTCTTTTGTTCCCCAATACGACGGACAAACTACTAATCCGGGGACATATCCTTTAGCAGGTATTAAAGTCGATAATTGCACCTATTTCAAATTCGGGAATCTTCCAAATGTTTCCGGTGGTGATATTAAATTTCATGAACTCAGTAATGGAGTTATTTCTACAAATTCAAATCTCTATCTAAGTAATTTTTCATGTAAGAATATGATTCCTGATGCCAGCTATACTTCTATTACTGGTCAACGAAACGGTTGTGGAATTAAAACAACCGGTGGTTATGTAGTTGCCGTGGGGCTTGGTGGTGTATATAATTCTGATGTTACCATTTCAAACTCAGAGTATGGATTTGCTGTTGAAAAAGGCAATGCTGAAATACAACTTGTAAATACAGAGGCCGATACAAAGGTCGGAGCATTTGTAACAAACACCTATGAATTTAATGTTCATGAAAATTGTTTCAAAACAAATCTATTGGGAGTGTGGACCTATGCTAACCCGGATGGGTCAATCTCCATTACGAATAATGATTTCAGGATGTCAAATACTACAGCATCTCATGCATGCATTCGACATGATGAGTTTAAACAACGGAATTATATTACCGTTAGTGAAAACACAATGAAATTAAATCTGTGTAAATATGGAATTTTCGCTTTCAACATAGATGGTGGTGAGTTTAAGTCTAATTCTATTGAAATGAATAATAATGGGAATGTGGCCGGTATTGTCGGTCTTGGCTTGCATAACTGTACGTTTAAATGCAATTCCATTAATGCACTTCAGAACTATAGTAACCCGCAATACGGAATGTACTTCGGCATCGGCTCAAATAATGGAGTTATGTGTAACTGGATGAATCGTCAGCAACATGGATTGTATATATCAAGTGCATTTAACGATGCTTTAATCCAAGGTAACTCTTTTAACAATCACAGTATTGGCTTGGGTTTATATTACAATCCAAACATTAGTCCTCAATATTGGAATGGCAATACATGGGATGGTAATTTCAGTCAGTATGGAGCGTATATGTCCCAAATTGACGCAAACCTTGCCGACGCAAACAGATTCTACTACAATCCTAACGGTCCTTCAAATAATTATCCTCAGACAACGAACGATCCGGGCTTTAACTGGTTCTTAGCTAGTACCGATGCGGAAGACTTCTCCTGTACAAATTTTGCCTGTCAGCCTACTATACCAAGAGAGGAAGAAGGGAATGAAGGAGATGAGGGAATAGCTGAAAACAATCCACCGGGTGATCCAGTTGAACAAACTTCCAATTATTTAGCCGATCAGTTCCTCTTTAATAAATTAATGGAAAATCCTGATTTATTAAATGGTAATCCCATTTTACAAGCATTTTACAATCAACAGGTAAATGGCAGCATCGGTCAATTCAGTGAGATGAATCAGGAAATCAGCGAAGCAGTAAGATGGGAATCGGTTTATGCTTTAGTATATACCACTAATGAATCAATGATCAAAAATAAAAATGATTCGATACGCGATTTGGACAGCTTGTTAATATTAGACCCATACAATTCAATTGTCAGCAATTTAATAGATCAGTTAAATTACGAAGTCAGCGTTCTTGTAGAAAGTAACGCATTGCTGTATGAAACTATCCAGCAAATAACAGAATATAGAATCAATAACGCGTTATATGGGAATAGCAATCTTCCATCTACAGAAGATTATGAATACAACCAGGGAATTATCAATGAAATATATCTGAGTACAGTTGCACAAGGCGTTTTGTCATTTAATACCTCACAGTTGAATGAGATTATCAATGTTATGGAACAGTGTCCATATACGGGTGGCCCGGCTGTGTATACAGCACGTTCTCTCTATTCGCTAGTAGATAAAACAATTAACTGGAATGATGAGGCAATTTGCGCTTCTTCTGGAATACTACCACGACTCCGTAAACCAATAAATGGATTTTCAGTATTCCCAAATCCTAGTACCGGAATTATTACAGTTAATTATGCAATCAGTAGTGATTCTAAAGGATTCATTGAAATCATTAATACACTTGGAGAAAAACTTTCAATGGTAAGGCTAAATCCTGACGAAAAGTCAACCACGGTGGATTTATCACAATTCAAACCGGCAATTTACTTTTATAAAATCATTATAAATGACGATGTACTTGAGAGAGGAAGT
>CAZAON010000140.1:0-2785 GCA_964486655.1 uncultured Flavobacteriales bacterium | reverse complement strand
TATTCCTCCGTTTTGCTCGAAGTTATTTACATTAAGAACAGGCGAACCATTGCTGGCTATTCTCAATGAACCGCTGATTATTTTCAGTGTACCGGTGATGGCAGCAGGCACGTTGGATTCGAGACTGATTGGATTTACCTGCTGCGGACAGTTCCATGTCAGATTGCTTAAGGTTTGTCCGGAGAGTGAAAGCAAATTGCTGCCGCTTAAAGTGTATCCGCTGATTAGACAAAGTGAACCGTTTGACCATGTTGCAGATGGAATCGTGCCGGCGGATAATGTATATTTATGATTATAGGTTCCTGCGGATGAAAATATAAGTGAGGCAGTAGTTGCCCCGGTAAGAACTCCTGCATTTGCAAACATTCCTGCAACCGTAACAATGCACCCTCCAAAATTGAAACTGTTACCGGAAGCAACTTCGAGAATTCCGCCGATAGAGGCAGTCGCTCCTGAACCTGCTACGAATCCAAGTGTGACGACATTGGGAACGAGTCCGTCGAGAAAAAAAGAAGACCCTGCATTAATCTGCAGAACGTTTGGCACTTTACCGGTTATGGTAATTGTTGATCCCCCTGATGATTGGAGATGAACGTTCGTATTATTTGTTACGCCAATTTTTGCAACAGAAAATGTGGGAACAAAAGTCAGAGTCGAATTACTGCCATTGTCAAACCATAAAGTATCGGTTGGATCGGGATAAAGGCGTTGTGGAATCCAGTTTGAAGGATTACCAAAAAAAGAATTTCCATTTCCATTCCAGTGATAAGCCATAGATGATGTTGTGGTCTGTGATCCTGAAGATGGAGCTGATTTCACTCCTTCACTGTTTGCAACAACCCTGAAATAGTAAATAAGATTCGGAATTAATCCGGTTGCAGAATAACTATAACCCGTTCCCATACTTGCTGTAGAGGATGAATTTATCGTACTAACCTTAATGAAATTAATATTGTCATTAGAGCGAAAGACATTAAAGTTTGTTTCATTCAGTGAACTGTCAACCCAGCTAACGGTCATAGCCGAAGCGGAAACGGCTGTGAAGGAAAGGATGCCCGGTTGAGCAACACCCGATTGAGAAGGAGTAAACCGGAAACAAATTCTGGATCCGTCGGCAAATGAATGAAGCGGACCGATAATGCTATTGGGTTCGAGAATAAAGGCAGGCCAGAAGCCATTGATAATACTGTTTCCGGTGCTGTCTACGGCCATGAATTTATTGGCACTGTTTGACATCATCCATCCGATTTCAGCGGTTGAGCCGGAGGTTACTGAGCTGTTGGTGGCCATTTGCCCGTATATATACTCAATAATGCCGTTTTCGTAAAGTCTTGTCTGGAAGCTTGCCGAACCGGCTGTGGCGCCTCCCGGACTATTCCGGATCATTACATTGTTGAATTCGATCACGCAAACCCTGTTTGGGGCAATTCCAAAAAGCTGATATCTGACTTCGCCGTCAATTCCTGTTTGTAAATTGAAGGCAAATGGGGCAAGTACGTTAGGGATACTGGAATTACTAATCGTTGAACTGGAAGGTGATAAAGTCCTGTTTCCCAACTCAATTTGGCCGTTTTCCGTACAGGAAAATGAGGTCATGCAGTTGCCCATAAAATAGAAATCGAATCCTATAGGAGTGAGAGCTGAAAGAATGCTGTCCGACGCCGGACCGATCAATTGGGAGGACCCGGTCTGCATATTTATGGTATTTCCCGAAATGTCAGTCGCCAGAGAAGCGTTGTTTACCACGGAAAAGGTATAACTGCCCGAGGACTGCCCAAGGGAAAACAGGTGGGCAAAAAGCAAAAAAAGCAGGGAGTATATCCGAATGGGCACAGGGGCGGGGGTCTTAGTACTTAGCCAAAATAATCATTTGTTAATTATTTTAAAAGTAATCATTTTGAATTGAAGATTTTTTTCATATCTTGGACATTGAAAACAATAACGTTAAATCAATAACAAAAAATATAAACCACTAAAACAATGAATATGAAATTACGCCAACTTATCAGACTTACAATCTTAACTGCTTGCGTAAGCTTGTTTACCGCGAATTTATTTGCCGGTGAAATCACTTACAACTTGTACACTTCGAATGAGCGTCGTGTAGCCCCAAATGTTTTTGAATTCGATGTCCTGATTCAGGCAACAGGAACAGAAGCTTTCAAACTTCGTACGGTTCAAAACACTTACACTTTCAATCCGGCTTTTATCAACGGAGCAACAGTAAACGTATCTTATATTCCGGGATCATCTGTAATGCCTTCTTTCGTTACTAATTTGAAATGGAGCAATGCAGGAAATGGATTTACTTCAACTGCAAACGTTGCTGGAACATGTTCATCTAACGGAGTAATGGTTCCTATGGCACCTGCTTCAATTAAAGTTGCAACGTACAGACTTACTGCTGTTGCAGGAACTTTCGGTACAGCTGCTCCAACAGTTAACTATGTATTACCAGGCAAATCTGATCCGGCTTCTGATCTTCGTTTAAAGGCAGCCGTTTCTCGTTGGGATGATGTTAATTGCTTAAAAGGATCAACTACGGCGGTTAAATTCAAAGAGGCCTCTCAGTCTACCAACATCAATGATAAAACTTCTTCTGCATTAGGAACAAATCTTTTCCCTAACCCGACAGCAGGCAAGACTATGTTATCATTCAACGCACCATCAGTTGACAAATATGTTGTAAAAGTTTTTGATGCAACAGGTCACCTTGTTTCAATGGAGAATATTACTTCTGTTGTAGGTTACAATTCAAGAGAAATTGATATGACTAACCAGGCTG
>CAZAON010000139.1:0-10618 GCA_964486655.1 uncultured Flavobacteriales bacterium | reverse complement strand
CTTCAAATGCAGGCTTCCAAAATTTCCGTGATTATAAATTCGTCGACCTCAATCGTTTCGATTATAAGCCCGAAGATTGTGTCGACTTTCATAACTCCGTTCGCAGTTGTGTCGTTCCTGTGCTGAATGAAATGGTGGCTGAACGAAAAAAGCTGATGAAGCTCGATTCAATCAAACCATGGGATCTTGATGTTGATCCGACCGGCTTGCCCGATATGAAACCATTCAAAGCAGGCACCGAACTCATGGATAAATCCATTGCCTGCTTCCGGGATATTCATCCGTTTTTCGGAAAAGTTTTAAGAACACTTAAAGAGAAAGGTTATACTGATCTCGATTCACGTGTCGGAAAAGCTCCGGGTGGGTACAATTATCCTCTCTACGAAAGCGGCGTTCCTTTTATTTTCATGAATGCAAGCGGCTCATTGCGTGACGTAATTACAATGGTTCACGAAGGAGGTCATGCCATTCATTCCATGCTTACCAGCGATCTTGAGTTTATCGGCTTCAAGGAATTGCCATCAGAAGTCGCAGAGCTTGCATCAATGAGCATGGAATTAATTTCAATGGAACACTGGCATCATTTCTTTAGCGACGAATCGGAACTGAAACGTGCAAAGAGAGATCAGCTCGAAGGTGTAATCGAAACTCTGCCCTGGATCGCATGCATAGATTCTTTCCAGCATTGGTTATATCTCAATCCGGGTCATTCAGTTGAACAACGTACCGAAGAATGGAAGAAAATAGTTTCTGGCTTCAGTTCATCACTCGTTGACTGGTCAGATGATGAAGAAGCATTGGAGATCATGTGGCAAAAGCAATTGCATCTGTTCGAAGTTCCGTTTTATTATATCGAATACGGAATGGCCCAGCTAGGCGCGATTGCAGTCTGGAGAAATTACAAAATGAATCCTGAAAAAGCGGTCCAGCAATACATGGATGCATTGAAACTGGGTTACACCGTTTCAATTCCCAAAGTGTATGAAGCTGCCGGCGTAAAGTTCGATTTTTCGGAAAAATACATTCGTGAGCTTATCTCCTTTGTAAAAACCGAAATGAATAAACTGTAAGATTTATAGTCAGATTTTTCCGGTTTTCCGGCAATAATCCATGTGAAGCATACGCTTTTGAAAGCATGCTTTTCATGGATTTGTTTTTTCAGAACAAATCCTTCTTAACTACCCGATTTTTCCGGAAAGTGACCTGTAATATCTGCCCCGTAATTAGCGTGAATGCAGGCATACCGTTTACAACATCTTTCGGGCTATTCCATATAAGGAAAAGCACTCGTGTGCCCGTATGACAACCGCGAAAAATAAAAACCGTCACAGCGAAGAGGGTCGAAAGATTCTTTACCGCCTGCTGCTTCTTGCAGTGGCTGTTGTCTATGCGCTTGTTTTCGTACTGGACTACATGCTCCAGTTGCATTTTACTTTTTACCTGCTGCTTAGTCTTGTCTCATTCGTTATTCTCACGTTGTTGTATATGACGTGGAGAGTCTGGAATCTGTCTTTGAATACGAAAAAAAATAATCAGGAAGCATTGGAGATCGAGGAGGAAGAAAAGCAAAAGCAGGAGCAACTGCCGCTTGCAGGATCTTCGGTATTTGATGATGTTATTTTCATAGTCAATTCAGCGAACGGACTGACAATCGATTGCTCACCGGCAGCGGTAAGCATGTTCGAAGCCGGAAACAAACAGCAATTACTCGGAATTGATCTGAATAATTTGTTTGATCAGTCGTGGAAGACGGAAGAGCGTACGGCAATAAAGGACGGATTAAGAATTGCAGGCAAAGCAAATGTTAATGGAATTTTCCGCACACTCAAAAACAGGACTTTTACGGCTGACTTGCATGCGATCAGGCAGATTGTTGCAAATGCCCAGTATGTTCATGTTCGGATAACGCCTTCGAAAGAAAAAATTACAGAAGTCAGGGAAAGTCCGGTCGTACATGAATGGTTTGATGATGCCGCTTTTCCAATGGCATTCGTCGGACTCAACTACGGTATTCAAAAGGCAAATTCCGCTTTCTGTCATCTCACCGGATATACACGCGAGGAGTTAAACAAGATGACGATTATTGATCTTCTGCATCCCGAAGATCGTTTACAGGAGCGTAAGATTTTATCGGCGCTATTCAGGGGAGACGTCGCCGCAAACAGAAGAGAGAAGAGAATGATCCGCCGCAACAACGAAGTAATTTGGGTAAATGCATTCGCTTCTGTTTCGAAAGACCAGGAAGGTCATCCGAAGTTTATCATCACGATGGCGGAGAATATTACACAGAAGAAACGAGCGGAAAAAATTCTCGAAACCAATAAAAGCAAACTGACATCACTCGTTGAAAATGCGGAGTATTCGACACTTACTGTTGACCGCCGGCATACGATCATGCTGATCAATTCAAAGTTATCGGACATACTATTTACACAGACCGGAATAATTGTTGAGACCGGATTCAATTTGCTCGATATTTTACCTGAAACTTTTCACAAAGAATATCTTGAAATGCATAAGCGTGCATTTGAAGGAGAACAGTTTGTGGTGGAGAAGTCATTTACCATTAACGGAAGAAGATCGGTTATTGAAGTTGTCATTACGCCGGTAAAGGAAGAAAACGGCTTTGTAAATACCATTTCAATATTCGGGCATGATATAACCGCGAAGAAAATTTCGGAAGACGAACTCATTCGAGAGAAAGACGAAGCATTGGCATCTACCGAGGCAAAGTCGGGCTTTCTCGCTACCATGAGCCATGAAATTCGCACGCCGTTGAACGGAGTAATTGGTATGGGACGTTTGTTAAGTCAGACCCCGCTTACTCCGAAGCAGCAGGAGTTTGTTGATTCCATATTGTTGAGCAGCGATGCATTGCTTTCTGTTATCAATGACATTCTGGACTTTTCGAAGATCGAATCTTCGAAGATGGAACTGGAATACAAGCCATTCGCAATCAAGAGAGTTATCGAAGAGACATTCGATCTCATGTCGTCGAAGGCCATTGAAAAGAATCTCGCCTTGCATTTTACCATCGAAAGAGATGTTCCGTCGTTTGTATACGGTGATATCACCAGGCTCAGACAGATTTTAATGAATCTTGTTTCGAATGCGATTAAGTTTACTCCGAAGGGAATAATTTCGATCGGAGTTAGTTTGTCTCAGGTGACCGGTGGCAAGACAGAATTAAAGTTTGTTGTTCACGATACCGGACTGGGCATTCCGCCTGACAAGATCGGTAAACTGTTCAAGAGTTATTCGCAGGCAGACGCTGCAACGGCTAAAACATTTGGCGGTACCGGACTTGGACTCGCCATATGCAAGAACCTGGTTGAACTTATGGGCGGAAGAATCTGGGTTGAGAGTATTGTAGGGCAGGGGTCCGATTTCATATTTACAATAAAGACAGAGCCGGTTCCAAAAGAAGAGATTCCGAAGGGGCAGAGAAATGGAACAAGCAAGCTTGCGAATTCATACGTACTGATCATAAGCGACGATAAGACAGAAGCGGCCATGTATGCCGATTATTTCAGACGCTGGGGAATGATTCCGCAGGTATCCGATGATCCGCCTCATGCAATGGACGTGATCAGGCAGCGAAATGATTATAACCTCGTACTTATAGATGCTCAGTTGAACAGTATCAAATCGACATTGCTAGCACAGGAGATCAGGCATATTAGACAGAAGGAAGAATTGCCGATCGTCATGTTCAATGCGGCGAAGACAGATGAGATGTTCTTCGACTATACGAGCGAAGTTGTTTCGGCGGTTATTCCTAAAAACATCGACCGCTCAAAAGTGCTCGATATACTTATAAGTGTATTCTCTGTTGAGGAACATCAACGTACGCGTGACGATCATGGAATCAGTGGAATCGGGGAGAAGGTGGGTAAAGAGATCCCGGCTAATATTCTGATCGCCGAGGATAATCTGATCAACCAGAAGCTGGCGCAGAATATTTTCGAAGGTCTTGGTTACAAGCCTGTCATTGTTTCGAACGGACTTGAAGTAATTGATCAGCTAAGGAAGAAGGAATTCGATATTATCTTTATGGACGTTCAGATGCCGGAGATGGACGGTTTCGAGGCGACTCGCTTTATTTTGCATAAACTTCAGATTCCTAAAAAACCGGTAATTGTCGCCATGACGGCATTCGCCCTCGAAGGAGATAAACAAAAATGTATAGATGCCGGAATGAACGATTATATTAGCAAACCTTTTCTGATCGAGGAAATCGTGGAGCGCATTCGTAAATGGGTTCCGGTAAAGGTTAATGAGAAAGCCGAACAAATAAAGTCAGGCAGTTCAGGTAATACAGAAAATGGTAAAACCATGGCAAAGACATTAGATATTCTAAACTTAAATACCGTCAGTCGTCTACGCAAGATGATGGGCGAATCAGATCCAACTTTTTTCAAACAAGTGATGCAGATGTTTATCAGTCAGGCCGATGAACAAATTGGCTTAATAAAAAATGCCGCATCTTCCAATAACCTTTCGGAAATTGGTTCGCTTGCGCATAAACTGAAGGGCTCTGCTCTTAATATCGGTGCCGATGCAATGGCGGAGACGTGCAGGATCATCGAGTTGAATGCACGCGGACTTGATGGTGGCGACATGGTATTACTTTCGCAACGATTGGAAAAAGAGTATGCTGTTACCAAGACGGAAATACTTAATTTGAATTAATAGCCCTTTCTTTTAAGAGTCGTTTAACAGTTTCATTTCATTGAAATATTTTTTTTAGAAATTTTCTGAGATTTTTTAATTTTTCTTAATTTACCATACAACCCTTTTGCATTTCCTGTGTCTTGTATGTAAAGCTATATTCATACAGTCATGAAAAAAATCTTCCTCTTCGTTTTATTTATCATGCCTTCCATCTTGAAGGCATCTGTAACAGACAGTATTCCTAATTCTTCATTTGAAGTCTGGTACCTTACCCAATGGTATGAGTTTCCCGGCTCATGGAGTACAAACAATACACAAATACTTGCCGCTACGGTTGTCAGGGATACCGATGTTGTGTCCGGTCAGCTCGCTATGAGGTTGACGAATACGGGCGGACTGCAACCTTATGCTTCAGTCGGATTTCCGGTTACCATGCATCATTCTAATGTTACCTTCTTTGCTAATCCTTTACTCATTCCGGGTGATTCGGCATTTGTCCGCGTGTACATGTTCGACCAGAATCAATTAGTGGATAGTGGTTCTCAGGCGATTTATACTGGAATAATTCAGGGATACACTCAGATTGTCATTCCCATCAGCCAGACCAATCCGGATGCCGATTCCTGTCTGATTGAATTTTTCGGAGGCAATGTTTATAATTCAGATATCATCATCGACGACATTAGCTTCGATTTTAATCTCGGAGTTGACGGAATAGAATTTATGTCTTTGAATTCGTTTCCGAATCCGTGTAAAAATTTCGTGAACATTAATTCTTCCTTACCGGATATTCCGGAATCGCTTATTGCCTTCAGTGCAAATGGCGCCAAAAGTGAAATCAGACTTGTTGCGAAAAAAGGCGGATATGGAGTTTATGATACTTCAATGCTATCATCGGGCCTTTGGATTGTCAATATTTCTGAAAATGGAAATACATATTCGTGTAAGATATTAAAGGAGTAACGATGAATGCCGTCATAACATCGTATATTTAGATTTGCAATTCATGAATGGAATTTACTGAAAAGGAATTGGTTTCTGAATGTCTGAAAAGCAACCGTCGTTGCCAGGAATTGCTATATCTGAAATTTTCCCGAAAGATGATGGGTGTTTGCATCCGGTATACCAGATCCAAAGCCGATGCCGAAGACATGTTACAGGAATCATTCATCAAAGTGTTTTCCAAATTATCACAGTACAGGTTTGAAGGATCGCTCGAAGGATGGATCAGGAAAATAGTTTTGTCAACCGTATTAAATTATTTGCGGAAACAAAATTATCAGTTTCAGTCAATAGAGGAAGACCTCGCTGATACAATTGAGGAGGAAGATGATCAGTTTGAACACGTGGAGTTGGAGAAACTTGTTAAGGCGATTCGTGAATTATCACCGGGCTTCAGGGCGGTCTTTAATCTGCACGTCATTGACGGATATACTCATAAAGAAATCGCGGAAATACTCGGAATATCTCCCGGAACCAGCAAATCACAATTATATGCCGCGAAATTGGCATTGCAAAAGAAATTAGGCATGCACCGGCCGGTTAAAACCGTATTGAAATGAAAGACAAAAAAATAAATGCTTTAAGAAATCTCGAAGTGGATGTCGATCCGGTTGTATGGAAGTCGATTGAAGCCGAACTGGATCGTAAGCCTAAAAGAAGAGTATTATATATTTTTTTAATTGCGGCTATTGCAGTTTCTTCGGTTTTCTATCAGCTCGTTCGAAATAATAATAAGAATAAAGCAGAAATAAATTCTACATTAAGTAGCAGAAGTACTGAACTAAATAAATCTCAGGTATTCCTTAATCAAAAAAAATCAGTTACTGTTAGTAGTAATAATTCTGACCGGTTTGAATCTTTTGAAGTGCTGAAGCAGGATAATAGCAATTCCACAACCGGGGTCGAATTAACTTCAACTAAAAATTCAATCAGCGTCAGAAATATGAAGCCGGTTAGTGAGCCGGTTGCATTTCACTCAGGTGAAGCAAATGATAAAAATTTATTACATGATGATCTGGAATACCTTGACCCTTTTGAATTCGAACCATACGACGTAAGCAGCGCTGATGTCTTTTTTACCAGGGAACAGCAAATTGAATCTAAGGCAAGGCGATACAGCCGGTTATCGGTTTCATTTTTGGGAGGTTTTAGTTTTGCTGATTATAAGACGGAGTATAATACAACGCCTGAAGGCAGTTATCAAACGGAAGGAATAAATCATGGGTATTTTGCGGCGAAGGTTCATTACGATTCAAGTCCGCGCTGGGCATTTTCAATCGGCGTGTCCACTCAAAAGATCGAAGTTGAAAGCAAGGGTGCCAATACACTTTATTATCCTCCAAATGAAACTCATCCGGCAAATTATGATCTTTCATCAACATTCGGGTCATTAACCGGCGACGCAGCTTTATTGAACCAGATAATTTTTGGACACGATACAACTTTTAGTCTGACTTTTTCGGGAAGTAGTCCGGATACTACTTTGACTTCAGAAATGAAGATTAATGAGTCATTCAGTTTCGTTTATTTTCCTGCTCAGGTATATTATAAATTCACCGTAGGAAAGATCACTCCATTCGTTTCGGCAATGATGTCAGCCGGATTTCTTTCTTCGAACAGTATTTATATTAATGATTCAAAGCTGCCTTTTAACTATAATGAAACGCTATCAAAGTTTATGAGTTCGGCCGGAGTCAGTGCCGGAGCTTTCGTAAAATTATTTGGAAGTTGGAATTTAATTACAGAGTTTCAGTATGAAAAGCATATTTCATCTGCACTGAGTGACCGAAAAGAGTGGAAGCCATCAATCTTTAAGATAGGAGCGGGGATTAATTACAGGTTTTAGTTTAAAAATATTTACTGCTGAATTATTATTTTTTCTGAAATTATTCCGCCCGCTGTTTCTATCTGCATTAAATAAATTCCATCCGGAAAATTATCGATCCTGATGATCGGATTATTTTCCGATTCCAGAACCGATTTGCCTAATTGATTGAATAGTTTTATGTGTTTAAAGTCGCCTTCAATGTTTAGGAATTTGGATGCGGGATTCGGATAAACCGAGATGTCATTTAAAGGGTTGTTTATCCTGACTGATTTATAAATTGTCTTCTCTCCGTCGAAATCAGTTTGAGTTAGGCGATAGTAGGTTATACGCGGTAATGGATTTTTATCAATCGTGGAATAATACTCAGTTACCGTTGAATTACCGGAGCCTTTTATTTTTTGTATTTCTTCAAACTCTAAATTATCATCGGATCTTTCGATGGTAAAATAGTCGCAATTGATCTCAGATGCAGTGGACCATTCCAGTAAGACCTGATCATTTATTAACCTGGCATTGAAACCGGTTAATGTAACAGGCAACGCTCCACCCGGATCATCGAATCCGAATCCAATGGTTGATGCATTTCCCAATGGTCCGCCCGGACTACCCAAACAATTAGGTAAACCGGATGAGCAGCAACCCGATCGAGTATTACTGTAATATCCTGCTCCGTATGTATCGCTCGTAATGGATATGGTCACATTTGTAAGAGCTGGGTCATTGTTGAGTGGGGTTACGTTGAAACAGAAGGAATATCGAAGGCAGGAATTCGGACTGCCCGTAAAGTCACCTCTGCCAATGCCGGCTGAATCATTAAAAGTAAATGGAAAAATTGTGGTTGACGGACCGGCAATCCAGTTGCCTGAATTATAAAAGCCCGGTACAATAGAAGACACTGAAGAGACATTAGAAAATCCACCCGGATTAAAAGCGAATTCAAATTTTTTAGGTCCGCTTACACCGGTCTGATTCATCATGTAAAATGTAATGCACATTAAGCCCGGAACATTGAGCGGAGCAAGTGTCATTGGTTTGGTCTTGTATATACCGTTATATTCGACTTCAAAAAATGGTTTGGGTGAATAGAACGGATTTGGAGCGCACCAGTCAAAATTCAGATTGCCCATGGTATTGGGAATGTAAATGACCTGGCTTGAGGTGTCACCTCCAATAGAAATGTCGTAGTTAATTGTTGATGCCGCATCGACCCAGAGATAGTAATAATGGGAAGGATTTACGGTGAATGTGAAATTTGAATTTCCCGCGTTGGCATTACGTGTGTAACAACCGGTATTATTGCAGGTTGTTGTCTTGAGAGTCAGTTTGCAGGGACCGGTGGCATTGATCAGTGAGACGTAAATATGTAGGGCATTATTAGGAGCATAAATTTCATAGACAAGATCCTCACCGGCGATGTTACATGGAATCGGCGAATCGTCTATCATTCCGGCATTGGTCTGGTTGGTCAGAGTCGTAGAAGGGCAAAGTGTCAGATGAACGGGATTGCTGCAGTTGGCCTGCGAGTAGGAGATAAAAGGAATTGAAATGAAAGCGATGAATAGTAAAATTCTGTTCATGACTTGTTGGTTAGACGTGAGATGATGAACTGTATGAAAATTACCAACTATGCAAATTGAAGATTCGGGCTTTTGATGGATGGAGGAAAAGCAGGGATTGAATGGGGGAGATTGTGGGTGAATGGGTTGAAATTTTTTCAACGGCAATTTCAAATTGGCAGTTAGATTTCCGTGTGCGTCGATGTGCTTAGACTTCAGTTTAAGAATGTATTCATTGGGTGATTATTTCCACCTGAATGCCTCTTTTTATGAAATTGAATCCATCATCACAATTTGTGATGATGAAATTCCATTACTCTTTTTTGTATCCGATTCTATTTCGTTCATTCCATTTTATTTCTGCGGCTTTTTCGCTTAATAGGTTTTCTATTGCCTCGTATAAGTGTGTCAATTGAAGATCATGTATTCCAACCTTTTTTCTGATCTCACTAATTTGCTTTTTGATGTCTTTATGAGTCAACGCAATTTTCCGAACTTCGACGAAGGCACGCATAATGGAAATATTCATCTTTATTGCTTGTGTAGAATTCAATATACCACTAAGCATAGCGACACCTTGTTCCGTAAATGCCAATGGCAAATACTTATCGTTCCTGTTTAATGGTAAGTTTCTCATCATCACAAATTGTGATGATGGATTTTCTTGTAGTTCCTGAATCTGGTTTTTTATTAAACTATATTCTAATGGCTTCAATGTAAACATAAAGTCTTTAGGGAATCTTTCTAAGTTTCGTCTGACTGCCTGGTTCAAAACCCGTGTTTCAACATCGTATAAAGCTGCTAAATCAAAATCAAGCATTACTCTTTTACCGCGTAAATCATATATCCTGTTTTGTATGCTTTTATATTTTTTCATGTTAAGTTGTTAGAATGGGAAAACATTTTGTAATATTTGACTTGAAAGTTCAATACATCATTTTATTATTGTTGCCGGCCCAGCCTTCCCGATCCAGGCTCCTGTATTGTATGGCTTCGGCTAAATGCTCAGCCCTGATATCCTCACTCGAATCAAGATCAGCAATCGTTCTTGAAACTTTTAATATCCGGTCATAAGCCCGCGCCGACAATCCCAGTTTCTCCATGGCATTTTTCAACAGCGTTCTGCTTTCATCGATCATCTCACAAATTGACTGAACTGTTTTTGAACTCATCTTCATACAATTCTGCATGATCGAAATCATGGATTACTTTTTGAATCCGATGTTGTTACGTTTCTCAGTTTCAACCTTCCGATCAGCCAGTTCATCAAGGAGTTGAAAGACATATTCAATGTTTTTGCTGTTATTATTCAATTTTTGTTTGATAAATTCTATCTCTAACCTTAGTTCCGTTGTATTCATTAACATTTTTCGAAGGGCAACAAAAGCTCTCATAATAGCAACATTCATTTCTTTAGCTTTTTTACTTTTTAGAACTCCGGATAACATCGCTACACCAGCTTCTGTAAAGACATAAGGAAATGAGCCGCCAAGTAGTTGTTTTGAAGGTATCACATTTTGTGATACCATGATTTCAATCTCAATTTCGGTTAGTATAA
>CAZAON010000138.1:0-22906 GCA_964486655.1 uncultured Flavobacteriales bacterium | reverse complement strand
TTTTAGGTATTATTTTAAAACGGTAAATCGTCTTTTTCTACAGAAGAAGCGATATTTTCTGAATAGCTGTTCTGGTTACCGGAAACCTGAGCGCCACCCTGACCTTTGTCTATCTTCCACGCTTCGAGGGTGTTGAAGTATTTTACTTCGCCTTGCGGACTGGTCCACTCACGGCCACGTAGGTTGAAGTGAACAGTAACCGTTTCTCCTTCACTGATATTGTCAAGCAATGAACACTTATCCTGTGTGCACTGAAAGCTTATATGTTGTGGATATTGTGAAGAATTGTCAGTCAGCACAAATTCTCTTTTGCGAAATTTATCACTAATAACCTGTGTGTCCTTTTTTACCTTTATAAGTCCTGTAATATTCATTTTGTATTTTTTTGTAAAAGTACATTTTTTCAGGTAAAGGAAGACCAAAAATGTCCAGAAATTTTACCCGTTCCGCAAAGTTTCCTTTCAGATTTTATCCTCAATGACTACTTTGCAACCCCTAATTAGAACCCTGATTTATCGGGGTTTATTAAAGTATCTTTACAACTTTCTTTAACGGGAAAGAGACGATTCAATAAATTCAATAAAAATGAGGAGACTGGCAATTGCTGTTTTATTTTTTGCGCTTTGTCAGACTGTTTTTTCCCAAAACTTTGTACAAAGCTGGGGGCATACCTTTAAAAACTCACTCAATAGTATTAATAAATCGAAGGGTCTTCAGATTGATGCTCAGGGCAACTGTTATGTGCTTGGTACAACCTGGTTAACGGATTCCGCTAAAGATATTATTCTTCTCAAGTACGATACTTCGGGACAGGAAGTGTGGAGAAGAATTTACGATAATCCTGCTCATGGTGACGACATTCCGATGAACATGTGTCTCGACCGCGAAGGTAATATCTGGATTTGCGGTATGGCCAAACTCAAAGAAGACAATGCGGATTTCCTGGTGGTGAAATTCAATTCCGACGGAATACCGATTGCAGATGCGATGTTTGATGGTAAAAGTCATCTTTTCGATTGCGCGAATTTCATTCAGGCCGACAGAGCCGGTAATGTTTATGCTGCCGGTTATGAAACTTCGCTCGACTCCGGAATTAATCTGATTGTCGCGAAGTACAGGCAGAATGGTTCGTTCGCCTGGAGGAGAAGTTATTCAACCCGTCAAATGGATGTTGCCAATAAACTAGTGATCGACGACTCCTGCAACGTATATGTTTGCGGTACTGTTAATAATGGTCCGCATACGGCCGATATCATTTTGCAGAAATACGATTCAACCGGAAAAAGAAAGTGGCAACTGGTTTATGACGGATTACTTTCTCAGAATGATGCGGGAATTTATTTGTCGATGGATGATTCGGTGAATCTGTTTTTATCCGGATTTATTAATCATACGAACAGCAGGGGTGATATTCCGCTCATAAAAGTTTCAAGAAACGGGCAGATCATTAGCGACATATATTACAACGGCAGAATTGCTGATTGCGGCGCAGTTGATATTGAAGCCAGGAAAACTTCTGTTTCAATGATTGGTATGTGCAATGATTATAATGTAGCTCAACTGACTTCTTTCTTCATTCAATATGAAAAATCGGGAAAGCAGCGATTTAAAATTGATGCTCCTGCCGATGTGCAATTTCTCAAGTATGATGAATCCATTCACCCATTTGTATTGGGAACCAGGCTGTCTCGTCCCGAAAGTACATTGATACCTTATGTGGCTTCCGTAGATTCAGGATTTATTTCATGGTCTTTCTCCGATTCATCGGTTTACGGACTGGCACATATAACAGATATTTTTGTCAGCGGTGGTGCCATTTATTTTCTGGGTGATGATACGGGAGATGCCACAGGCACAATAAGCGTTTTTAAATATATCTTAGCGCCCGAAGTAAAACAGGTAATGAAAATGAAAACGCCTGCCAAAAAGAACAGATGAAATTTAATAAGGTAACGAAAGAAATTGTCAGTCAGCTGCAATCTGTTACCGGCGCTGAATTTGTTTCAACAAATAGTGAAGTACTGGAAGAAAGCAGCAAGGATTACACCGAAGATCTTCGCTTCATGCCGGAAGTGGTTGTCCGTCCCTCTTCTGCCCGCGAGATTTCCGAAATTCTCAAGATATGTAATCGTGAAAAGATACCGGTGACGCCGCGCGGAGCCGGCACCGGACTCAGCGGCGGAGCATTACCTGTACACGGTGGTGTTGTGATTGCAATGAACCGTTTTAATAAGATCATTCAGATCGACGAACGAAATTTGCAGGCAACTGTTGAACCCGGTGTTATCAACCAGGTTTTCCAGGATGCCGTTCAGGCGAAAAATCTTTTTTATCCGCCCGATCCAGCCAGCCGCGGCAGCTGTTTTCTCGGTGGTAATCTGGCCGAAAGTGCAGGCGGACCGAAAGCCGTGAAGTATGGAGTCACCAAGGATTATGTATTGAACTGCGAAATTGTTACCCCGACAGGAGAGATCATGTGGACGGGTGCGAATGTTTTGAAAAATTCAACCGGTTATAATCTCACGCAACTGATCATCGGAAGTGAAGGAACACTTGGCATCATCACGAAAATTGTTTTTAAGCTCTTGCCTTTGCCAACGGAAAATCTGCTCATGCTCGTTCCGTTCTTCAGCGCTGAAAAAGCCTGTGAGGCAGTATCGGCAATTTTTCGTGCAGGAATTACTCCTTCGGCTCTCGAATTCATGGAACGCGACTGCCTGGAGTATGTGATGAAATTTGTGGATGTGAAAATTCCATTGGGCGAAAAAATAAATGCGCATCTGCTGATTGAAGTGGACGGAACAGACAGGGAAGTTCTTTTCAAAGAGTGTGAAAAAATTTCGGAGTTATTGTATGGCTACGAATGTGATGAAATACTTTTCGCCGATACTTCTGCACAAAAGGCCGACTTATGGAGAGCTCGACGTTCGGCCGGCGAAGCGGTTAAGTCGCATTCGATCTATAAAGAAGAAGATACGGTAGTGCCGCGTGCAGAGTTGCCTCACCTTTTGAGAGGTGTTAAAGAGATCGGAAAAAAATACGGATTCAGGAGTGTCTGCTACGGACATGCCGGTGACGGAAATTTGCACGTCAATATCATCAAGGAAGAAATGACCGATGAAAACTGGAATACGGAAGTGCCGAAAGGAATACGTGAGATCTTTCAATTGTGTGTGAGCTTGGGCGGAACCATTTCGGGTGAACACGGTATCGGTTATGTGCAGAAAAATTACATGGACATTGCATTCACCGAAAGTCAGCTGAACCTGATGAAAGGAATTAAAAATCTTTTTGACCCGAATGGCATTCTGAATCCGGGTAAAATTTTCGCTTAACATGGAGAAGAAGGTTGTCGTTATTACGGGCGCTTCGGGCGGAATAGGAGAGGCGCTTGCTGAGGTCTATGCAAGTAACGGATACAACGTTGTGATAGCTGCCCGTGATAAATCTAAACTGAGTGAGGTCGGATCGAAATTAAAATCCCATCAATCGGAAATACTGGAAGTTGTCTGTGATGTGAGTATAGAGAATGATTGTAAAAGACTGATTGACGAAACGGTTTCCAGATTCAAACGAATTGACATCCTCATCAACAATGCGGGAATATCCATGCGTGCATTGTTTGCAGAGCTGGATCTCTCGGTGATTCGCAAAGTCATGGATGTGAATTTCTGGGGAACGGTTTACTGCACAAAATTCGCCATGCCGTATCTGCTCGAAACAAAAGGCAGCGTGGTAGGAATTTCTTCTATAGCCGGAAAGAAAGGCTTACCGGGCCGCACGGGTTACAGCGCATCCAAATTCGCCATGGAAGGTTTACTCGAAACGATTCGTACAGAAAATTTAAAGAAGGGTTTGCATGTTCTCATCGCCTGTCCGGGTTTCACGGCATCTAACATTCGCAAAAATGCACTTGCAAACGACGGCAGCTCGCAGGGAGAATCTCCACGGGAGGAAACGAAAATGATGTCGGCGCGTCAGGTAGCGGAATTTATTTTCATCGCGGTGAAGAAAAGAAAGCGTGATTTAATTCTTACCACAAATGGAAAGCTGACTGTTTTCCTCAATAAGTTTTTCCCGAAAATGTTGGACCGTATGGTTTATAATCACATGGCAAAAGAACCCGATTCGCCATTTAAGTAATGGTAACACAATTCGCTTTGCTTCGTTAAACAATACATGACTTTTAAAAGTATCCTCATTATTCTTCTCTTTCCGCTGATTTCATCTTCTCAGCAGGTTACTTTTTGCGAGAATGTGGATGCCGCAGGTCGCGCAACTAACGCCAGCGACCGATTTAAAATTTCAAAAAAGGGTGGATATATTAAGCTGCTCGTGAATTGTAAAAAACGTATCAACAGCAGTTCAGTTGTGTTTGATGTTTATAGTTTAAAAGACGGAAAAGAATTATTCGAAAATTCAATCCGCATGAAAACAAATCCCTTCAACTCCTGGTTTTTTAAGGAGCTGACTTTTTACAAAGAGGGAGATTTTATCGTTTATGTTTATGATGAAACCGATCAATTGCTGGGAGTGGGGAAGGTGACGTTGACATTAAGAGACTAGAGGAATTAATTACAAATTACAAATGACGAATTACGAATATTAAAGTCAGCTTTTCAAAAACCGAACAGATGTTATTCGTAATTCGTAATTTGTAATTCGTAATTTTTTTTTATCGTTACTCTACAACAAACTTACTAATCGATAGCCCCTCTTCAGATGCAATTCTAATGAAGTAAGTTCCCTTACTAAATTCCGATATGTTTATAAGTTGATGATTTAATCCCGTTACTGAATTCAATTCAATTTCTTTCAATGTTCTGCCTGTAACATCATAAATGTTAATTTGACATTTACTTTCTAAAAGGGTATAGAAATCGATGTTGATTTCATAATGGGACGGATTCGGATATATAGAAAGTTCAATTGAATTTGTGTCCGAAATATTGCCGGCATAGTTTGCAACCTTGCAGTTCGGATTGATGGCAATGGTTTTATTGCGAGGTGCCGATGTTCCACATCCGTTCGTAGCAGTCACGCTTATCACGGCGCTATTTGCTGTTGATGTACTGTAATCGAGAGCAAGATTGTTACTTCCCTGTCCGCCTGCGATCCATACATCTCCTGTAACCGACCAGTTGTAAGTATTACCGCTTACATTCGTTACTGAGTAGAAGCCAAGCTGGCTCTTGCAGACAGAAGCCGGTCCACTGATTGTTGATGGAACAGTCGGAATGTTCTGAACCGGTACTGAGAGTTTAACTTCATCGCTGAGTCCTTTGCAATTTCTCGCTTTAACTTTTACAACAAAACTTCCTGTCGCATTTGCGGGAACCAGGACTAAAATACAAAACGATCCCTGTCCTAATAGTATGGAAGCACCACTGTTTCCACCGATAACCCATTCGTATGAACTGGCTGATGCCATTGGTTGCAGGCAATAGCTATACAGATTACCCGCACAAACCGGTGATGAACCATTGATTGGTCCCGGCTTAGGTGGTTTGGAAGTTACAAGAGGCGCCGATATACAAGTTGTTGGACTGTTTCCGCATGAATTAACTCCGTAAACACATATCATTCCTCCGCTATATTTTGTACTGAATTTTACTGTAATGCAATTACCGGTTGATGATCCCGTCGCGCCGTTTGGAAGTGTCCAAACATAACTGCTTACGGTTGGATCGGCCGGCACACAATACACAATGCCTGACTGACCTTTGCAAACTCCCTGAGGTCCACTGATCGGTCCGGGAGCGGCCGGAGGATTTCCCGCCACAGCTACCACACCTGAAGCTGTTGCCGTACATCCGTTCAAATCGGTAACTGTTACTGTATAGGTACCCTGAGCAAGTCCGGAAGCAACCGGGAAAAAGCTCACTATGTTATTCGCTGAATCTCTCCAGATAAAACTATATCCAGGTGTTCCGCCATCAACTAAAACAGAAGCTTCTCCGCTGGTTAAACCGCAAAGGGTAGAAGTGGTAGTCACATCGGCCGTTAATTTCGGAGGCTGTGAAATATTTATTGGAACAGATGCGCTGCATCCTGCTACATCAGAAACAAGTATCACATGAAGTCCTTCCGCCAGGAAATTTATGCCGGTTCCATTGTATGGCTGAACACCACCGGTAGCTGATACAAGCACAGTAGCAAGTTCGCCATAACATGGTACTCCGTTTATTAATGTAACACCCGGATTAAAATTACTGCCGGTATGAGTAACATTTCCGGTTAAAGGATCACATTCATCAATAGTACAGGGATCTCCGTCATCTATCATAACTCCGTCGCATAATCCGCCCAACGGTGGTGTTGATTCCGGTTCAATGCTCATTTCAGTTCCCGCGAAAATTATCGTTGGATTCATTGAAACAAACACAACCAGACAGGAAATTGTTGCCAGTCGCTTTAAGAAAGTTTTTGGCTGAGTAAATTTTGGTATCATTTTGTGTGATTTATGTTATTCACAAGTATAGCAATAAAATACGTCTAAGACAAAAGTAAATGGTTGAAAAGGGGCTGCCAGTCAGGGAAACAGGGAAAATTACGAATTACGGATTACGAATGAAAAATAACAATATTGAATCAAAACTGAACATTCAACCTGACATTAAGCTGTCGTCCTGTTAGATAATTCGGCACGGCGTATCTGCGGTCGTTGGAAACATCTGTTACCCATAAATAAGAAGCCACATTGCTTACATCAAGTAAATTGAAAACTTCAATTCCGACCCAGGCTGTTTCCATTCCTTTGAAAACTTTTCCTTTTGGTTTTTTCTTTACTTCATCGCCAATCAGCTGTTTTGAAAACCCGATGTCAACCCTGCGATAATTGGGTGTGCGCAAAACGTCTTTGTATTTTTCATCACCCGGCGGACCAAATGGAAGTGATGTTCCAAAAAGCAAACTTAACTGCATCTTATAACTCGGAAAGCGGGGGAGGAAATCCTGGAAAAAGATTCCAAAGTTCACTCGCTGATCAGCCGGTCTCGGAATATAACCCGGAGTAACAATCACACTGTCTGTCGCTACCTGGTTAAATGTATAACCTGAAATTATTTCTTCTCCCTGTGCATTAAATTTTCTGTAATAATAATCTCCCTGTATATCTTCTCTGGTCTGCATAACTGAAAGACTTGCCCATGATTCCGTTCCCGGCACAAATTCGCCAAACAAACGCAGATCAATTCCGGTGGCATATCCGGTCGATTGTTGCGTCGGCAAATATCTTATCCTGATATCGCTTACTTTATATGGAATCAGTTGTTCAAGATCTTTATAATATACTTCTGTCGTAAGTTTAAAATCCCTTCCCAAAGCGATGAAACGATAGTCGCCGCCCAATACATAGTGTATGGATTTCTGCGCTTTCGTTTCGGGATAAATTTGTCCGTCTAAGTCCCGGATCTCGCGATAGAACGGAGGCTGGTAATAATAACCAATGGCTGCTCGAAAATTCAATCGTTTATTCCAGTCGGGTTTATAGGTGACCGATACGCGCGGACTAACAACTGTCTGACTATTCTGATTCCAGTAATTAGCGCGAATGCCCGTTGTGAGTATGATGCGATTTGTATCCGTTATCTGCCAGGTCTGCTGAAGGTAACCGCTAAACCGTTCAGATGATGTAGAGTTTTTAGCGATGACCACATCATTGAGAATAATTTGCGGATTAAGCGGATCGCGATAAGACGGAATGCTAAAGCCCGATGAATCGTTATAATACCATTCATGCAACTGGTCATCTATTTCCTCATGCTGCGCCTTTACTCCCCATTGCCACAATAATGTTTCGTTGATAATTTCTCCTTTATGTTCGGCACTATAAATTTTACCCTGAAGATTATTTCGTGCATGATTTAAAAACGAACCCACTCCCAGATTGAAAGCAACATCACCGAAATTTTCTTTTCCTAAATCAGCCTCTAACTGGTCAAGAAAATATTGTCCGAGTATGTCAAAGTTTTCTTCTTCATCCGTATTGTAAGCGCTCGTGATAATCTTCAGATTCGTTTTTTCATTCGGATGAAACGTAGCTGATACGGCACCTGTTACTGTTTCATACCTGTCTTTCTCCTGTCCTTCAAAATATACTGTAAATCTTTTCGCATCGTTAATGGTTCCGAAATTAGTTTCACGGTTCGATGGAACCAGATTGTAATTGTTGCTGGCATAATTCGCGAAAAGTTCAAGTTCGAATTTTTTCGAAAATTTATATCCGGTAAAAAACTGAATATCGGTGAAAGAAGGATTGTAATCACCTTTCGTTTCAAAAGTATTGAGCAAATACTGGTTAGACTTGTAACGAATACCGGTCATGTAATAAAACTTCTCATTCTTACTTCTGTTTTCAAATTCAATTCCGGCACCAAGCAGACTCATGCTCACCGAACCTCTCAAACGGGTAGGTCTCCTGTACTGAATATCCAGAACCGATGAAAGTTTATCTCCGTATATGGCATCGAATCCGCCGGCTGAAAAGTTAATTTCACTGACCATGTCCGGATTGATTACACTTAATCCTTCCTGCTGGCCGGACCTGACTAAGAGCGGACGATATACTTCGAAGTCATTAATGTAAACGAGATTCTCATCATAATTACCGCCGCGAACTGAATAAGTTGAACTTAACTCATTCGCAGACGAAACGCCGGGAAGCAGTTTTAGTAAATCCTCCACAGACTGATTCGGGGTAGGAAGTACTTTGACCACTTTCGGGTTAATGATTGTAATATTTTCCTTAGTCCATGATTTATCTTCAATGGTAATCTGAGGAATCTGGTATGCAGAAGGTTCAAGTTTGAATTCCAGTTCTTTTTTTTCGTCGGTACGCAGTGTAAGATAAATCGTATCGGCTTTGAATCCGGTGAAGGAAACGACAATTTTCAAAAGCTCATTGGCAGGTACAGCCAGTGTAAAATTACCTTTCGGATCGGCAGTAGTACCGTATGGTCTGCCGAAAACCGCAATAGAAGCGCCCTCTAAAGGCTTGTTGGAATTATCTCTGATAATACCGGTAATCGAAGCTTTCTGAGCATTCGAAAAATGACAAAATGATATAAGAAAAAGGAGGATAGCGGCGAATCTCCTGATCATTTTTTCTCCTTGTTTTTATTTTTATATGCTCCGCTTTGCCATTGCTGAATGAATTTTGACCATTTGATCGGATCGAAAATCGTGTAAGATGGGTATTGCCCCGAATAATAGAGTTCAGTACTCTTTTCGCCTAAATAATTACGGTAATTCATGCTGCCATCCATGGGAAGATTGGCCGCTATATAAGCAAGGTCATTAGGATTGAGGTTCTTTTCGGCACGTGTCAGATCATCATCAGGTATGCGCAGATGCAAAAAAGCTTCCTTGAACTGTTCCTTGGTTGGCCATGGAAAAATCACCAGTTCTCTCAGCATAATAGTATCAGGTCTCAGAATTTGAATCATCGAGCAACGATAGTCGCTTAACGTATCCGGAATAACAAAAATTGCCTTCTTATATCCGATTGCCGAGAACTCAATACTGTCGTTCATCTTGGCTACGAAGGAGAAAAATCCATAGTAATCACTTACTGTACCGCGATTCGAACCCCTTATCATCACGCTTGAAAAAGGCAAAGGTTTGAGACTATCGGCAGTTACAACCACACCGGAGAATTGCACCAATTGATCTTTATCTAATTTCTGCCCGAAAGAGAAAAATGGAATCAAGAGAACAAGTAAGAATAAACGCATCATAATAGGGCGAATTTAATCACTAATTTGAAAGCTTGGCCAGATTAATGGATTATTTATGGTCAGGTTTTCAATAACGTAAGAAGTATAACGATATTCTTTCACTGATTTTAGTCATTGCCGAAGAGGATTAGTCATATTTGAGTAATAACTGTAAAAGATTGGCGTAAAAAGTTCCAAAGTAATTAGGATTTATCATAAATTTCGGACAATTCCAATTACGGGTTCATGACCTGTAATAAAACAATTGCTGATTGAAAAAGACTACTCTCAGTCTTGTGTTTCTTTCTTTTACACTGATTTTTGCCTGCAAAGATGAGGAGGTAGAACCTGTTAACACAGATCATGTCCGCTATTTCCCTTTATCAACAGGATTCTGGTCAGAGTACGAGGTCGATTCAATCGTTCATCTCGATATTGATGATGTAAATCAGGTTGATACGGCAATTCTCAGCTATCATTTTTTTATTCGCGAAGAAGTTGATACACCATTTGTGGATTCTGAAAATGAAACCGCCTACGTGATCAAAAGATTCAGGAGAGATGCTGACACATTGCCGTGGCAGTTCACCTCGGTTTGGACCGCAAAGATAAATACTGTTTCCGCTCAGAAAGTTGAGGAGAATGTCCGTTTCATTAAGTTAAAGTTTCCGATAGACGCATCGGCACTATGGAATGGAAATGCCTATAATTTCTATCCAGAAGAGGAATATACTTACGAAGATATTTTCGAGCAAAGAACTATAAACGGAATCCAGTTCCCGTCTACCGTTACCGTTTTGCAGAATGATTTTGTATCGAATATCAACCGGGTAATGAAGAAAGAGATTTACGCGAAAGATGCCGGACTTGTTTTCAAACAGCTTGACAGTGTTCGTACAAAAAATACCACCCTTGGAACTATCATTTTGAACGGATTGGAATATAAATTAACGGTCACTGACTATAAATATTAAATGATACGGTTTTTGCTCATATTGTGTCTTCCAATTCTGACTTCCGGCCAGACTCATAAGTTCTTTATTCGTTTTACCGATAAAGACCAGACTCCGTATAGTATCAGTAATCCTCACCAGTTTCTCTCCAAGCGGTCAATAGACAGAAGACAAAAACAAAATGTTGCCGTTACCTGGCAGGATCTCCCTGTGGACCCCGCTTATATCAATGGTGTTTCTTCACTCGGAGCAACGGTTTATACCAGGAGCAAATGGTTTAACGGAATAACTGTTGAATGTGACTCAAATGTTCTCCTGCAGATTTTACAGTTGCCATATGTGCAATCGGCAACTGATGTTTTCCGAAGAGCATCTTCTACCACAAATAAGTTCTCGAGAATTTCCGGTCCGGAGAAACCGCAAACAATGCTTGATTCCTATAATTACGGTCAGGCTTACAATCAGATCCATCTGATGAATGGCGAATATCTTCATTCGGAAGGTGCAAGGGGAGAAGGCAAGTTAATCGCCGTGCTTGATGCCGGATTTTATATGGTCGATCAGCTGCATGCATTCGATTCGTTGTTTGCGAATCACCAGATTTTATCTGTAAAGGATTTTGTCGATAATGACTCTGTTGTGTTTGATGAGGCCACACACGGAATGTCTGTCCTTAGCTGCATTGGCGGAAATATTCCGGGCAGCCTTGTTGGAACAGCGCCGAAAGCTTCCTTTCTTTTGTTACGATCTGAAGATGCACCGACAGAAAATATTATCGAAGAATATAACTGGAATGCGGCAGCGGAATATGCGGACAGCGTGGGTGCAGATATTATTTCGTCTTCTCTGGGTTATACTACATTCGACAATGCTTACTGGGATCATGAATACATTGATCTGGATGGCAATCACACTCCGGTAACCATTGCCGCAGACATAGCCGCTTCGAAAGGAATACTGGTAATAAACAGTGCAGGAAATTCGGGTAGCAGTGCCTGGCATTACATTGGCGCGCCGGCCGACGGAGACAGTGTGCTTGCCGTTGGTGCAGTTGATCAGTTTGGACATTTCGCATCGTTCAGCAGCTTCGGACCTTCAGCAGATGGTAATGTAAAACCAAATGTTGCGGCGAAAGGAGCCGCAAGTTCTGTTGCAGATGCTTTAGGCGGAGTTTCATATTCTAACGGAACATCTTTCGCCTGTCCGATACTGGCAGGTTCCGCTGCCTGTTTATGGCAGTTGTTTCCATCGCTGAATGCGCAAGAAATCAAAACCGCGATAGAGAAAAGCGCAAATTATTATTCAGCACCGAATGACAGTCTCGGATACGGCATTCCCGATTTTCGACTGGCATATAACATGTTAAAATACGGTACACTTCCAAGTGAAGATAATCTCATTTCACTTTATCCTTCTCCATTCGACGAAAATCTATCAATGCAGTTTTTTTCAGCGACCGATCAGGTTTTACAAATTGATATTTATAACAGCATCGGTCAATGTATTTACAGCCATTCCCATGAAGCCGCCGGCGGATATTATTCAGAATATACTTTTAATATTGGATCCGAATTACAGGATGGAATATATATTGTGAGAGTCGGCACAGAAAATGGTGAATATGTTAAGCAGACTATGAAAGTCAGACATTAATTGTGTTTTACCTTTTACAATTCTTTCAAACTATTTAAGGCCTTAAACTGCCTCAATCCCTTAAACACAGAGATTCGAAGAAGCAGAGTTAAACAGGAATGAAATGCTCTCAATAAATCCCACAAAATCCAATCCCATAATCAAATTATCTCCCCAAATCCTAGTAAACAAAGAGACAAAGAATCAAAGTCAAACAGAGAATGAAATGCTCTCAATAAATCCCGCAAAATCCAATCCCATAATCAAATGATCTCCCAAAATCCCAGTAAAAAAATCCCAATTAATCCAATCCCATAATCACAAAATCTCTCCCAATCCCTCGTATCAAGGTAAAAAACCAAGTTCATCAGAGAAAATATTTAATGCGATGAACAGAGTCAAGCACATGTAACTCAATTTCAATCCAATAAATTAAATCCCCGTACCCCAATTCCAATCTGAAAAATCCCAAAAATCCAAGTACTTTAGTAGCCAATATGGATTCATCACCTGAACACGTAAAATGCCTGATCATCGGATCAGGACCGGCAGGCTATACTGCAGCTATTTATGCCGCTCGCGCTGATCTTAAACCGGTAATGTACATGGGTTTACAACCGGGAGGACAATTAACAATTACAACAGAAGTAGAAAATTATCCGGGCTACCCAAAGGGAACAATGGGTCCGCAGATGATGGAAGATTTTCGTGCCCAGGCAGAAAGATTCGGAACAGATGTGCGATACGGTTATGCAACGTCAGTTGATTTTACCGGACCGGTTCATAAAGTTGTGATAGATGAGACAAAGACAATTACGGCAGACACTGTGATCATAGCTACAGGTGCCAGCGCGAAGTGGCTGGGTCTGGAATCGGAGCAGAAGTTTAACGGATTTGGAGTTTCTGCATGCGCTGTGTGCGACGGATATTTTTTCCGCGGACAGGATGTAGCAATCGTAGGTGCGGGAGATACTGCGGCAGAGGAAGCTACATATCTGGCAAAACTCTGTAAGAAAGTTTATATGATCGTTCGCCGTGATGAAATGAGAGCGAGCAAGGCAATGCAACACCGTGTAGAGAACACTTCGAATATTGAAGTATTATGGAATTCATCTACGAAGGAAATAGTAGGCGATAAAACAGTCAATGCAGTAGTTGTAACAAATAATAAGACAAGCGAAGAGCGAAAAATTGATGTGCAGGGATTTTTTGTTGCTATTGGTCATGAACCTAATTCAGCCATATTCAAAGATTGGCTTGAAATGGATGATGTAGGATATATAAATACCATTCCCGGTTCAAGTCGTACAAATATCGACGGAGTTTTCGCTGCGGGAGACGTTACTGATAAGACCTATCGTCAGGCCGTAACAGCCGCAGGTAGCGGATGCATGGCGGCGATCGATGCGGAGAGGTATCTTTCTTCGAAGGGAATACATTGAATTAATTACGAATTAAAAATTACGAATTACGAATATTTATTTTCAACTAATTAACTAGCAAATCATAATTGAAAAAACATACTGTACGTATTCATATAAATACTTCAAATTTCCCGGTTATTCGTAATTCGTAATTTGTAATTGAAAACATGTTTTCTTTATCTCCTCATGATTTCATCAACCGGTCATCCGGCCACCTTCTGTTGGATGTTCGTAGCGAGAAGGAGTATAAACATGCTCACATACCGGGAGCGATAAATATTCCGCTTTTAAATAATGATCATCGTCACCTGATCGGAATTGAATACAAACAAAAAGGCAGAGAAGCAGCGGTGTTGCTGGGATTTAAGTTAGTCGGACCGAAGTTCCATGAATTTATTATTCAGGCAGGTGAATTAAAGAAGTCGAACGAAATTTTTATTTATTGCTGGAGAGGCGGAATGAGAAGCGGAATCATGGCCTGGCTGTTAAGCATGGCAGGCTATAAAGTAACCTTGCTGAAAGGAGGTTATAAATCATTTCGCGGAATGGTACTTAATACGCTTACAGAATCCAAAAGAGTTCATATAGTTGGAGGTCATACCGGTTGCGGTAAAACCGAATTACTGACTGAGTTGCGTAAAGCGGGGGAGCAGACGGTTGACCTTGAAGCATTGGCGAACCATCGCGGATCGGCTTTTGGAAATCTGGGTTTGCCTCCTCAACCTTCGAATGAACATTTTGAAAACATATTGGCATTGCAATGGATGAATATCGAAAATACTAAAATAGTATGGCTGGAGTCTGAAAGTCATTCGATCGGAACAGTGAAAATTCCTGATACTGTTTTCCATCAAATGCAGTCGGCCACACTATTCGAAGTGCTTAGTCCGGTCGAAAGAAGAAAGAAACGCATCCTTGATGAATACGGAGTTTTTACAAAAAAAGAATTAGCCGATTGTACATCGAAAATCAAAAAAAGACTTGGAAACCTTCGTCTCTCTGAGGCTCTTAATGCGCTCGACGATGGAAGAATGAATGACTGGCTTGATATACTGATTGAATATTATGATAAGACATATTCACACAGTCTCGGAGAAAGAAAACCAACCGGCAAAGTCTCTCTGGAAGTCGGTATGGATGAGTCTTCTGAAAATATTGCGGAGAGGTTGATTGCGGCTGCTAAGAATATCGGGGGAACATAAATGGTATTATTTTTTCATGGAGGCATGAATGGGCAAAGAATAATATAGTTTAGGTTCGTGTTATTTGTGGGAAAAAATTTCTCGCGAAGGCGCAATGGCGCAAAGAAGTTACAAACTAATGGTTAAAATAAATTCGTGTTATTTGTGCAATTCGTGGCAAAATATTTCTCGCGAAGGCGAAAAGAATAAGATAGCTTAAAAAATTCAGGCAAATTATTAAACATCAGAAATTAGTATGAATACAAAATTCTCCGAAATAAAACTCACACAATTTTCCAAAGGCTCCGGATGTGGCTGCAAAATAGAACCGGCAGTCCTCGAAAAAATTTTAAACAAATCTGAAAAAGGAAATCATTTCAAAAATCTGATCGGAGGATATGAAACAAACGACGATGCAGCGGTATGGGATTGCGGCAACGGAATGTATCTTCTAAGTACAACCGACTTTTTTACTCCTATCGTCGACAATCCATTTGACTTCGGGAGAATATCTGCCGCCAACGCCATTAGCGATATCTATGCAATGGGTGGAAAGCCGTCTGTTGCATTAGCGATTTTGGGATTCCCGGTTGACAAATTACCCATTGAAGTGGCCGGAGAAATGTTGGCAGGAGCAAAGGAAATATGTGCTAAAGCGGGGATACCGTTAGCAGGTGGTCATAGTATTGATATACCTGAGCCTGTATTCGGACTAGTTGTAAACGGTTTTACAGATGCAAAGTCGTTGCGGAAAAATAATTCGGCCCATGAAGGTGATATTCTCATGATGACGAAGCCTCTCGGAACAGGTATTATCGCTTCGGCACAAAAGAGAGGCAAGGCAGAAGAAGAGGACGTTCGAAAAGCTGTCGAATTGATGACAACGTTAAATTCAGTCGGATATGAACTTGGGAAACTCGAGAGCGTTCATGCAATGACAGATATTACCGGTTTCGGATTACTCGGACATCTTATTGAAATGTGTGAAGGAGGCGGACTTTCGGCTGAAATTGATAACAATTCAATACCCCTTATAGGCGGTATTGATAAATACACCGCTCAGTTTATTTTCCCTGACAACGTTTACCGAAACTGGAATGCCTACGAGAAAAAAGTTTCAGGCATAAACGGACCGGCATTTATTACCCTATGCGATCCGCAAACAAGCGGGGGATTGCTTATAGCGGTGGATCCTGCGAAGAAAGAGGAAGTGGACAGAATCTTTGTATCTTCCGGAATTGGAGATATGATCGCCAAGATTGGAAGTTTAAGTAAAATGAACGGGGAAAAGGTAGTTAATGTTTTGGGGGGATGAGGCGTTATAAGCGAAGTTCGATTAAATTACAATTTCAAAATCACATCCAAATCCAAAATTGAATTTTATTTAACCGCAGGACCTGTTTATTCAATACTAATCTCTTCTAATATTAATACAACGTATGAAGATAACTCTTTTCGCAATTCATCTTCGGATTTAAATTTGAACCGCATTACATATATGTATCAGCAAATGAAATCACTTGATGTGATTTTAGGAATAGTTTATACACTGAAAAAGCGATAGTAACATTAGAGAATTATAGATTTTGAAGAAAATATTTCTACTTTTATTAAAGATAGTTTTAGGACTTTACATAGTTCTATGCGGACTGCTTTATTTTTTCCAGGAGAAATTAATATTCTTTCCTCAGAAATTGGACAAGAGTTATCAGTTCGAATTCGCCCAGGACTTTGAGGAAATCAACGTAAAAACAGGTGATGGTAATTTATTAAATGGCATTTTATTCAAAGCCGACACATCAAGAGGCTTGATCTTTTATCTACACGGAAATGCAGGAAGTTTAAGTTCATGGGGACAGGTATCTAAGGCTTATACAGATTTGAATTATGATGTTTTCATGCTTGACTATAGAAGCTATGGTAAAAGCGAAGGAGAAATAAATAGTCAAAATCAATTGTTCGAAGACAATCAGGCTGTCTATAATGAATTGAAGAAGAGATATTCGGAAGACAGAATTATCGTTTTGGGCTATTCGATAGGTACAGGATTAGCGGCAAAACTGGCATCGACAAATAATCCAAGACTTTTAATTTTACAGGCACCATATTATAGTTTAACCGATATGATGAAGCATAGTTTTTCTTTTATACCGACTTTTATTTTGAAGTATAAATTTGCAACAAATGAATACCTGAGGGATTGCAAAATGAAAGTCATAGTATTTCACGGCGATCAGGATGAAATTATTTACTATGGATCTGCATTAAGGCTTCAGGCAGAATTTAAAAAGCAAGATACCTTAATAACGCTTAAAGGGCATGGACATAATGGGATAACCAATAATGAACATTATCTTACTGCGATAGGTAAAATTCTAGCCGATTAAACAGGATATGAATTATTTCTATTAAAATTGCAAACAGAAAAAATCTAACATGAAAACTCCAGCCATCTTATTGATTGCTATCATAACTTCCTTCACTCTTGGTTATGCTTTCAATTCAATTGTTACTAGTCATTCGAACAGCACAGAATTAAAGAAAGTCACCGGCATCGGCGGAATTTTCTTCAAGTGTAAAGATCCTAAGAAGACCAGGGAATGGTATGAAAAGCACCTGGGTCTGAATACGAATCAGTATGGTGCCGTATTCGAATGGTGGCAGGGAGCAGATAGCAGCAAAAAGGGATTCACACAATGGAGTCCGTTTAATGAAAAGACGAAATACTTTGAACCATCACAGCGTGAGTTTATGATTAATTTCCGTGTGGCAAATATGGAAGCTCTTGTAGAAGAATTGAAAAAGGGAGGTGTTACGGTTGTTGATACTATCCAGTCTTTTGACTATGGAAAATTCGTGCACATCCTCGACCTCGAAGGCACAAAGGTCGAACTCTGGGAGCCGAATGATGTTATTTATGAAAAAATGGGAATTGATATGGGGGCGAAGACGACTAAGTAATTCATAAATGAAGGCGAATTATTACAAGGATATTCAATGTAGTAATGGATAGAGTTTGATATGATATTCTATATTTGCTTTCTATGAACCGAATAAATTGCACTGAATGCGGCGCCGAAAATCTTCCCAATTCAAAATATTGTTCAAAGTGCGGGTTTACTCTGCCCAAACCGGAAGTAGTAATGGAAGAAGTAAGTCCGTTAAAGCCGGTTAACACTTCTAAGATAAGAGTAAAAAACTATGTAGCTGCAATTGCGGGAATTTTATTTGCTGTTATTGGGTTTTTCATCTATAAGCAAATATTTTTAAGCCCGCCATCGTTCGATACTTTGTTAATGCAATCAGCCGGCGAACTGAATAAGTCCTGCCCGATCATGGTAGATGAATATACAAGACTTGATAATGCCGTTGCCTTACCCGATAATGGATTCCAGTATAATTATACTCTCGTCAGCCTCGAAAAATCGGAGGTAAATGCCGATTCAGTAAAAAAGTATATCGAACCCGGAATTATAAGTAATGTAAAGACCAATCCTGATCTTCAAATCTACCGCGATAATAAAACCACAATGGTTTATTATTATAAGGATAAAAATGGTGCATTCTTTCTGAAAATATCCGTTACACCCGACATGTATCAGTAATAAAAATTATTTTTTGAAATCGTAGTAAAAAATCCAAATGGCAAATAACACCTCTCCGCATATATTAAATACTTCGGCTAACCTGCTTGGTTTTTGCCTTTTTGTTATTACCTCTCTTCACATTGCAAATAATACCGAGACTCATGCGATTGACGCTTTTACTTCTGTCGTTGCGATTTTTCTGACCATTTCCTGTATTTTGTCCTTTGTTTCCATTCGCACCGCCGATCCTGTCAGGGAACGTAAACTGGAAACATTTGCCGACTATCTTTTTGTGGCATCCATGGTTGGGATATTAATTATCATATTACTAATTACATTGAATTTTATTGATTAATTATAATATGGTAATTTTGTAGTACAGCACCGATTCGAATATTAATTGCTGTGTTAGAATTATCATATGTATTATAAAGATTTTGAAATTCGCTGGTCTGATCTTGATGCGAACCGCCATGTTGCCAATTCATCGTATGTAGATATATTATCCGAGACTCGGATGAGTTACCTGCGTGAAAATGGATTCACGCAAAAAAAGTTTGAAGAATTCAAAATCGGTCCGGTCATATTTTCTGAGGAGTTTTACTATATCAAAGAAATCGGTCCGAACGAAAAAATTAAAGCAACTCTCGAATTACTGGCCAGTTCAGCAAATTTCAAATACACCAAATTTGCGCATTGCATTTTCAACAGCGAAGGCCAGTTATGTATTTACAGTGAAACTTTCTTTGGCTGGTTCGGTCTGGCCGAAAGGAAATTAATAATTCCGCCACAGGAAATTTCAAATTTAATGTTGTCGTTGTCAAAAGCTGATAATTACGAAGTCCTTGACGACAACATGAGTTTGAAGAATCCGAAAATTCCTTTTCATAAAACATTATTCACTTCAGAAAAAAAATAATGAAACTAAAATTATTTATTCAGTCACTTATTATTATGTTTCCGTCATATTTGTTTTCACAACAAATTGCTGATACATCTTATAAGCCTGTAATTTCTAATCCGGAATATAAAACCGGAAACGGTCCGGTAGTATTTATTGACGAAGGCCATCATAATTTTCATACGAAGAACGGTAGATATTCGGCTTTCGCGGCATTACTCGAACGCGATGGTTACAATGTTCTTGCTTATAAGGGGGCTTTTAAGGAGGATCAATTAAGTAAAGGCAGGATTTTGGTAATTTCAAATGCTCTGAATGAGATAAATGTGCAAAACTGGTATTTACCAACTCCTTCAGCTTTTTCCAAAAATGAAATTGAAGTAATCAGGAAGTGGGTAAACAATGGCGGAAGTTTATTTCTGATTGCGGATCATATGCCTATGGCCGGCGCTGCAACCGAGCTGGCCGCGGCTTTTGAATTCGGTTGTTCTAACGGATTCGTATTTACTCCTGATGGAAAGGGTACTGCCTTCTTTTCATTGAGTGACAGCAGCCTCGGTGTCACTGTACTTACAAAGGGAAGAAACGAATCAGAAAGTGTTAATAGTATTGTGACTTTTACCGGACAGGGATTTACGATTCCAAAGGAAGCAGTTTCCATTCTGACTTTTGGAGAAGGATTTTACAGTTTGCAGCCGGATACTGCTTGGGTGTTCAACGATAGTACCACAAAAGTAATGGTTAAGGGTTGGTCACAAGGTGCGTACAGGAAATATGGAAAGGGCAGGGTAGCGATGTTTGGTGAAGCAGCAATGTTTACGGCTCAATTGGCCGGACCGGAAAAAAGAAAGGTCGGAATGAATCAGCCGGATGCTAGCCAGAATTATAAGCTTTTGTTAAATATCATTCATTGGCTGGATGGTAAGTTTTAAAACAGGGTCTGACATGGGAATTGGCATTTTAGTATCTGTTTATTTTAAAATGACCTTAAGAGCAACAAAGGTTTCGTAAAAAGTAATTACTAATTTTACTAGTTGACCATTTGTAAAAAGGTGAATACAAATCGCAAATCCATTTTTCCGGAAATCCGAACCAGCAACCTGTTCTTACGACGCTTTGTAAGCGATGACCTGGAAAATGTTTTCAGGGGACTTTCGAATAAGGATGTCATCAGGTATTATGGAGTCAGCTATGAAACTATGGAGTCGACAAAAGAGCAAATGACATGGTTTGAAGATCTCGAGGAAACAGGAAAAGGGATTTGGTGGGCCGTATGTTCACCGGAAAATAAAATATTTTACGGCGCAGGCGGATTGAATAGCGTAAATAATGAACATAAAAAAGCGGAAGCCGGATTTTGGCTGTTGCCTGAGTTTTGGGGACAGGGGATAATTCAGGAAGCAATGCCGTTAATTTGTAAGTACGGATTTGAAAATCTCGGTCTGCATCGTATCGAAGGCTTCGTTGAAACGGATAATAAAAAAAGTAAAAGGGCCTTGGAAAAACTTGGGTTTAAACTTGAAGGTACAATGGTTGACTGTGAAATAAAGAATGGGAAATTTATTAGTCTCGATATATACGCCTTTCTCAAAATGCAAAATTAATTGACTAATTTTGGTATATGAAAAGAATCGTGTTTATCTTATTAGTGCTTGGTACAATTAACAGTACAAAGGCACAATCGCAAAATGATTCGTTAAAAAAAGATACTGCGAGTCATGAGATTCAAACTGTTTTCGGTAACCCGGGAAAGTTAGGATGGTGGATTGGTCCCGAATTCACCTGGACAAAGTTTGATAGCAGGGATGTATTCATCGTCGGAATTAGTGGAGGAATAATTGTAAAACATGCATTTTCTGTGGGCCTTGCCGGATTTGGAATAGTGAATTCGCAGGACTTAAAGTATAAAGGTATTAATGATACTGCCGCTGTGTATTTGTATGGCGGTTATGGCGGACTGCGTTTGGAGTATCGTTTTTCACCGATGAAACTGATCAATCTTACTGTGCCATTGTTGATAGGTGGTGGAGGAGTTACTTACAGTACATGGGGAGCCGACGACTGGAATACCAATCATGAACCAACTCACGATGAAGCCTATGTATGGGACAGCTATTTTGTAGTCGAGCCGGGAGTGATGATTGGCGTGAATCTTTTCAAGTTCATGCGACTGGATGCAGGTATTAGCTACCGGTACACTTCAAATATTGATCTGCCAAAAACAGACGGCGACCTTTTGACCGGAATGAATGCAAATTTCTCTCTGAAGTTCGGAAGGTTCTGAAGATGGACAGAAAGAAGTTTTTAACCTCACTGGCAGTATTGCCCTTCGCAGCATCAGCAATGAAATTAAATGAATTAAGCAATTTAACAGAGTCGTTTAAAAGGTCTGAAAAAATGCCGGTGCTTTTTCTGGGTCACGGTAGTCCGATGAATGCCATTGAGGAAAATGAATTCGTTGCCGGTTTCAGAAAAGTTGGTCGCGAAATTTCCAAACCTAGTGCTGTGCTTTGTATCAGCGCTCATTGGGAAACAAAAGGAACGTTTGTGACAGCTATGAAGAATCCGCCGACAATACATGACTTCGGTGGATTTCCCCAGGCCTTGTTTGATGTTCAATACCCTGCACCCGGCAGTCCGGAATTAGCCAATGAAACGAAGGCGATGATTAAGAAAACGGATGTTGGTCTGGATCAAAAATGGGGACTTGATCATGGCGCATGGAGTGTTATCAAACATCTTTATCCGAATGCCGATATTCCGGTTATTCAGATGAGTCTTGATTATTATCAGTCGCCACAATATCATTATGAACTGGCGAAAGAACTTGCCGCTCTTCGAAATAAGGGAGTATTAATTATTGGAAGCGGAAACATGGTTCATAATCTGGGAATGATTGAATGGAATAAGCTGAACACGGATAATTTCGGATTTGACTGGGCTCTCGAAGCCAGGGAGAAAATGAAAAAGTATATCCTTAACGGCGATCATAAATCACTGATCAATTACAAGTCGCAGGGTAAATCGTTCGAACTTTCGATCCCAACACCCGAACATTATTTGCCATTGTTGTATACACTTGCCTTGAAAGAGGAAAATGATAAAATTTCTTTCTTTAACGATAAAGCGGTTGCCGGCTCATTAACCATGACATCAGTCAAAATTGATAAGGCCTGACAGCGATAAAGAAATTATTATTCGCAGTAAATGCTCAAATGTTGTCGGATTTGCTCAGTTGGCTGAAGTGAGATGTTTGATTTTGGATTCTAGCACCCTTGTTTCTCAAATCAATATTATACCTGCATTACCCTTCGACTCAGGGCAATGTCATTAAGTTAATAAATGTCGGAAGGCAAGAGAAAGTTTTGAATTAGTGATGACCCCGTTTAGGGGTCATATGTTTATATTAGCACTTTTCCCGACTATACTTCGACCCCAGCGGGGTCGAATGTGATACTTTCATATTTTATCAGACTTTTTTTGAATAGCAGTCAATTTACATTCGACTCCTC
>CAZAON010000137.1:0-6377 GCA_964486655.1 uncultured Flavobacteriales bacterium | reverse complement strand
AATGATTCCTTTCTAATTGTATAAAGATGCTTTAGATGTTTTATTAAAAAAGTGGGATACATCACGGGGAATTAAAAGAGATGAAATTTATAAAAACCTATCACTAATTAGAAAGGAATCATTATTTAGTTTGATTGCTGCGCATTCCTTTGAAAAAAATATGTACTTTATTAAATCTCATTATATAGAAGATAAAATATCTTCTTTTGTTAAAGGATTGCCTGGATACGACAATTTAAATGAAATAGACCCTGAACTAATTTTAAAAGCAATTGAATCACAACATGGAATTATTGTGGAAAGAGCTATAAATATTTACAGCTTTTCACATTTAACTTTACAGGAATACTTTACGGCTAAATACATAGTTAATCACAAGGCAGGGAACGAGATAGATTTAATAATTTCAAAGTATTTATTCGACAATAAATGGCGTGAAGTGTTTTTATTAATTGCTGGAATGTTAACCAGTGGAGATAATTATATATACAGCATTCGTAAAACTATTAGTAATAGATATAGTCAATTTAAAACTAAAAAATTAGAGCAAGAGGTTTTAGAATTTATACATTTTGTTGAGGAAATGAGAAATAGTGAATCAGAATATAGCCCTGCGGTTTGTAGGATTTTTAATATGCGATATTTGTTTGAAGTAGGTCAACACAATACTAAAAATTCTGAAAGAAGAAGTTTAGTATTATCAGCTTTGGAAAAAATAAAAAAATTTCCTGTCCCTAATAATGCCGCTCCCGCTTTAGCAAGATCTTCGATACAGTATGGATGGAATTATGATTTTACAAATGAAAGCTTAAATGGGATAAATGAATATTTAAATGCATCATTGATAATTATTGAATCTTTGAAAACGGAATGTTATATTTCTAAATCACTTAGAAAATTCCTATATGATACTATTTTAATGGAACCGTTTAATGATGATTATGATTTTGAATCAAATAAATCTATTTTCGAATAAGTGCATATCGATTACGAATATTATAATAACATACCTTGCTCAGCGGATTTTTTGTGTACCGGCCTTGAGTTATAAGGAACCCTGTTCGGCAGAATCTTTGCGTGAAGGCCAATGCGTATGGGGATTCCGCCGCACACAGTACTTCAAGGACTTTACTTGCAATCAAAATCAAATAAGCCAAATATTCTGGCGGTAACAATTATTAATATTTATACAAGGAACTAACCTGAAGTACTAAGTGCGGCGGAATCCCCCTGCGCACAAATCTAACGCTTGAAGATTCCGCCGAGCGGGAATTAATTATGTCGTTTCCACAACATCTAGGGCAATTGCAATCTTGTCTGCAAATAATACTTCATCATTAGATATTTAGAAAACTTTTAATTGTGATTACAGAATTTATTTGCATTGATTCTGGACTACGAAATTGTATACACTTTTTTTAATAATCGATGCTCCTTCTTTCTGCGAGTTCCCTCTCAAACATGCTATCGTTTAAATAACTCATAGATAAGTTTTCCATGATCTTAGCAGTCGTTGGATAACGTTCTTTTATTTGATCTGCGACAGCTTTATAACGATCACTTCTTTCTTTTTCAAATGAGCCATCGGGCGCATATCCAACGATTCCCAGGCCATTTGAAATACCAATATAAACACCTGAATTTGCATTTTGTGAATTGAGCAACTCTATCATTTCGCATATCTCATCTGGTAAACTATAATCAGAGTAATTGAATCCTGCAGACAACAGCCTTCCAATTTGGTATTCTGCCATAGAAACCCTGTCTACCATCTTAGCCCCCTTCAAAACTTCTTCAATCCATAATTGTAATTTATGTTTGTCAATAGTATTTGCTGTTTTTCCGGGAACTACACGGCAGGAACTTAAAAGTTCATTTACTTTTCGCAATCTATTCTGCAACTGTTCTTGCGTAAGTCCGGAAGGATTTTCTGGAACTGCATTTTCATCTCCCTCTGGTTTATAAACCACTGTCAAGACCTCTACAAAAAATGAAGGATCACTCACCAGCTGTTCATTCAAATATTTTGCAGGCCTATGAGGAGAATGAGAAGTAAAAATTGGTAGAAAAGCCCATTCCAATTTTTTCATAAATTCCTTATCGAGGTCCGGCCTTTCATCGAGTAATTCGAAAAGTTGTTCAATTTGATAAGCATCGATTTCAGCCGTATCTGAATTTTCATTTACAGCTGCGGTATTTAAGATTTCCAAAATCACCGGAGTACTAATTCGAGCCTTTTCAAAGTATACACACTGAATGGCGGTATATGCTCGATTATGTTTTGCAAGTTGTTGAACAACGGACTCAAGCTCCTCATCGCTTAAGTTACTGCCGAAAGGTTGCATTTCATTCCAATATACATCTACTATATTTTCACCTTCAATGTTCAGGCGATTCCAAATATTTCGTGATGTGGGAATCGCAAGAAAAAATCTTCCCAATACGTTTGCTGATTTATTTTCCTTCGCGACTTTGTCAAATAAATCTAAAACAAATTTAAGTCCATTCGAGCTATATAATTGGGCAATTACTCCAACACCCAATTTAACTAATGCGCTCGAATCTAAAGAAGCTGTAATAATTTCTATAATTTCAGAATCATTTTCAATTACAAATGGAATCGTAACCCCTAAAAACCAGTGCACATCCAATCTTTTCGCGAGGTCCCAAATTGCATTGTTCCCCACATCTTTAATTAGCTTAGTGAGTTCTCTTTGGCGTAATTCAGCTATATGCTTTTCGTAATCTCCTGGCTTGCTATTAGTGAAATTAAATCCCTCCGGTACTTCCGGCCTTCCTTTATTGAATAACCAAGCAATACTTTCGCTACGATTTGTGGGAATCAGTTTATTGTAAAGTTCTTCGTATTGTATGAGGTCGGTTTCATGAAGAGTAGATTGATTCGTAAACTTTCTATTCGTATGTAAAATAGTTCGCGTAGCGTCCCATAGGCGAGGCATATAAGGCGATTTTTTAATCGCATTATTTATCAATGTGAATACTTTATCTCTATTAGACTTGGAAAGATAAATGGAACGGTTTAGTAGATCGATCAATTGCATTTCTGATAAATCATGCATGTTGACAATCAAATCAACAACTTCGTTTATTGACCTGTTATATTCCTCTTCTGGGGTATATTCTTTCGCTTGAGTATCTTGGAATTTCCATTTTAGTTTATACGTGCCATGAGCAATAGCTCTTGGAGTCGGTATGAGACGAATCAAAACATTCCAGAGATTAATTCCTGCAGATCTTGTTATTATTCTCAATGCCCGGACTCTTTCTTCTAAATTAGCATAGGTCTGATGGAACCAAGGCCTGAATATTTCAACCAAGCTATTTTCTGGAGAATTGGAAGACCTGGAAGGTTGTTGAAATAAAATCAATTTTGATAATAATAGAGCTCCATCACTAAGATATGCCGGCATCCAAGAAATAGCTTCTAAAGACCATAGAATTCCATCGATATAATTTCTTGAATTAAATGTCCCTGTTTCTTCTATGAATAGTTCAGTTATATGTTCACTCTTGGCATCGACTTTTGCGGTGAGGCAAGTCAAAAAGTCCTGCGGAGAAGTTTCAGCAATCAATGGTAAAACATCTTGAATTGAACGCCAAAAATTCAAGGATTCAGAAGACAAGATTGTTCTGATACTTTTAGAAATAATCTCCTTAAGGCGGAAAGTGAACTGTAGTTCTGACTCATATGCACTCACAAGGCATAATGCTTCAGCCAAACCAGTTCGAATCCATGCAGAATATTTTGTTCTCTTATGTTCATTAAATGAGAACAATCGCTGGTCTGGTGTTAATTCGAATATTGGATTTACCTCAGACAAGGCATTAACATAAATGATATTCAGTTTAACAAAATCTCCTTCTGTAACATATTTACCTAAATATGTCCATGCATCTAATGGAGAAACTATCCTCCAGGTACTGCCGATTTTTACTAAGGGAGAGTCATCAGAGTTTAGTAATATGGTAAGATGCCTTTGATATTCTTCATATGGCATACCAGCAAGTTCGGACAAAGCTTTTTTTTCTTCATCGTATTCTTCATCCCAACGATTTAATAATAACGCAGGGATAATATTTCTTACAACATCCGTTTTTGCCCAAGATGGGGTTTTGAAATTAAAACCTAATCGTCTTCTTAATATAGTAACATTCCTTGCAGATTGCTTGGCATAAATTTCCGCCTTATCCTTGGAAAGTCCGGATTTTAATAATCCATTCTCAAAATCAGTTACGTCCAATCTTCGCAGAGTAATAACATTCGGCCAATTACCAGAATCCTCGATGCCTACAGGAGCCAATATACAATGCCCTCGATTACGTGCGTTATATATTAATCCTTCATCTTCGAATTGTAGAATTAAGATTAATGGCTCCGCAAAATCTGCTAATAATCTAAAACTCTCTCTGTTCTCCAAAATTATTGCACGATCAATGAATAATTCACGTACCTTTTCTGAAGATAAAGCAGTCGCTATAGTAAATGCTAAGGCTTCCTCTTTTGAATGTGCTTTTATTGCAGTAATAGTTTTGTTTTCGATAGACTTTATTAGTAAATCAGATTCTTTAACTCTACCCCCCAATAATATCTCATGGGATAATTGAAATGGACCTGTACACCAAGATAATATATATTCCATCGGTTCTTGTACTCCTAATGGACGTTTTCGAAGATGATTTGTAGCAAACCAAATTGCAACCGGAGGACATGATTCAAGCCACTCTTCAAGCATTTGTCCATCTATAACAATTATATCTTTCCAGATAGTGAACTGTCGTTTTTCACTTATCCAATCTTCCTTATTTCTCCATCTCCACGGAGTAACAAACACAAATGATTTATAAAGATCTGCATCAACTGTTCTTCCATTAAATTCTCTATTTGCCTTGCTCCTAAAGTCAGAATTAACTCCCATCTCCCAAATAGACTTTCCTTCAGGAATATACATACTTCCTTCACCTACTTCTAATCGTCCATCAAATCCAGGCATCCATGCATTACTACCAGATGGGAATGAGATACTTTTTATATCTTTTCCTGAAAACTTAATTAGTCTCCGGATTAAAAGTGGTAATACAGTTTGGCTCTCAACTGTACGAGCCCATATCTCTAAATCAATTGCTTTTATCCATTGCATAAGCAAAATCCTCTTTCTTCTTTTTAGTATTAAAGTGTTAACTTTTTCTCATAATGAATTCTAATGATCCTGACAAGTTTACTAGAACCTTCATTCAAATATAAGTGTTGATATCATATATAATACATAAAATTATTCAAAATTGATGTCTATAAAACTCAATAAAAATTAACCCAGCTCGGCGAATCTTTGCGTGAAGGCCAGTGCGTAAGGGGATTCCGCCGCACACAGTACTTCAAGATATTTACTTGCAATCAAAATCAAATAAGCTCAAATATCCTGGCGGTAACAATAATTAATATTTATACAAGGAACTAACCTGAAGTGCAGTTTGCGGCGTAATCCCCCTGCGCATGATTAAAACGCTCAGAGATTCCGACGAGCGGGTAATCCTCATGCTGCTTCGAATTTGTGCAATATACTACCAGAATCAACGCAATTCGACTCCTGCCTGCATTACAGCATGCAGGCATTGATATACGTCCTGGTACACAAAGTGTCAGTGTTTGTGCAATTGAATAGTCAAATTTATCCTTTCATTGTTCTCGTATACTTCCGTTCCAATGTATAACTCTTAAGCAGTAACTGAAATACCGACTATATTAATGTTATCTTACATGAAAATTGAAAACAACAATATAATCATGAAAAAAAATATCATTTTATTTGGCTCTCTTGCAATGTTTGCTTTGACTGCGTGCAACAATTCATCTGAGAATAAAACGGTGCCTATTGAAAGTCCTGCACCAGCTCCCACTCCTGCCACTCCGGAAAAAACAACTGTAACTGTTGAACCATCTTCACAAAAGGAAGGTACGACTATAAAAATGAATGATCAGGGCCTTAGTATTGAAAATAAAGATGGGTCGAAAAAGAATAATGTAAAAATATCAAAAGATAGTACGAATATAGAGATTTCGAGACCAAAATAATTTCCTGCTCGGTGGAATCTTTTTGTGAAGGTCAGTGCGCTAGGAGATCTGATGGCTATCGGATCCGCCGAGCAGGTACACCGAGAGAGGTTTATTCATTCTCTGTTTCATAATTTTAGAAGTTAGCTCTGATTAATAAAACAGAGCATTGCTTAATTGGCAAGTTAGTCTTGCTGTCGTTGAATCAGTTTTAGAAGATTGAAACACGATGAGCTTTGATTTGTGGATGAATATCACACAGCTCAAAAAAACAACGGATGAATGCCCCTGCCTGCATGATGCCAGG